>CBDUKG010000104.1:0-8162 GCA_965367745.1 uncultured Flavobacteriaceae bacterium
TTTTTGTTTGCATTTATTTTAATAATATTTTGTTGATCTTCAAAATCTCTTATTAAGCAAGTATTGGAAATTTCAAGATTTTTTAAGGTTTTTACATCTATAATTTCTAAATAAAAACGCACAATATCGTCATCATATTCTTTTCCAATATATTGATAAGCGGCATGATTATTATTTACAGAAATTTTTAGATGTTCATTTAAATAAGTTTCAAAATATTCGTCAATAGATTTAAATTCTTCTTGAGTTGCTATTTTAAGACTTGTATTATAATCTTTATTAAGGGTAAGTTCTATATCATCAATAAAAAAGCCGATAATAATTTGAATGGATTCTTTCTCTTTGAGATATTCTATTTCGCATAAACTTAGATAGTATTTGTGCACTGAAAACCCTAAAAGAGGCAGTAAGAGCAATAGAAATAAATAGTTTTTTAATTTCATTTATAATATTCAATTTTTTGAAGATAGAATTTGTTAACTGTTTTACTTACTTGTTTTTGCCCAATTTTCTTTTGTTAATTTATACCTTCTATCGTAACAATTATCTTGCTTGTTAAAGAATTCTTTATGCCTAATAAAGAATTTGTCTAATATTTTAACTGATTTTATATTATCAATATTTACATCAGCAGTTAACAAGTCGAAATTTAAATTTTTGAATCCGAAATCTATTAAACCTTTTGTTATTTCTGTTCCATAACCTTTACCCCAATATTTTTCTCTTAATCTATAAGCAATTTCGTTTTCATCATCATTATTTTTTAAGAGTGCACATATTCCAATAAAACTGTTACTTTTTTTTTCAACAACACTCCATGCTTTTATAGAAGTTGATTCTTCGGTTGTTAATAATTCATTAAGCTTAGCATCACTTTCTATTTTAGTCATGATTTTTTGAGGAATCGGAAGCATTACATTTGGATTTCCCATCATATCAAAAAAATCTTCTGAATCAGATTTTTGCAATGCACAAATTAGTAACCTTTCTGTTTTGAAAATCATTTTTTTATAATTGATACTAAAATGTATTTAGTATATTAAGTTGGCTAATAAACAAAAAGCTTTCCAAAATTGCATAAAAAAAATCTAAAAAAAGAACTATTCTTTAATTTGATTGAATTTTCTACTTTGTACAATTAAAAAGTTTTTAATAACAAACTCTTCGCTATTTAAATGATTGTTTAAGCCATTTTCTTGGCAATATTCCAAGAATAAATAAATTTTATCATCTGAAATATTTAATGCATCAGTAAAAAAATTGGCATTATAGAGGGTATATAATTTATCAGGAAATTCTTCTATAAGCCGTTCATTTTCTCTTTGGGCCGCCTTTTTTCCTTTATTTTTTAACCTTAAATTTTTAGTTAATAATTTAAAAATTGAAACAAAATCCACTCCCACATTGCCGTAACTTGGGTCGGTCATTCTACGTAAATCGGGTCCCTTTTTTTTGCTATCTTCTGTATTATTTAAGATAATCCCTTTTTGAACATCAATATTTCCAAAATCTAATCGCACTTTTGGTGATAATAAAACTTCATCAAGTTCATTTAAATCTTGTTCTAAAAAAATAAGAAGTTTTTTTTCGTTAATATGGGTTTCTGAAATTTCAATAACTCTATTTGTATAACTTATTGAAGAAAACATAATGGAATCTCCAAGTTTAGCAAATAATGTAAAAGCACCTTTACTGTTACTTGATGCTCCATAGTTTTGGGTGAGATTAAGAATATTAATATTTTCTAAAAAAATGGAATCAGATTTTACAACACCTTCTATTTTTACAAGAGATTTTTGCGCAAATAAATGCATACTTATAAATAAGAATAGGAGTACAGCGGTTTTTAGTTTTTTATTTAATCTCATTGTATAGTATACTTTATCTCAGTAATATTTTCTTTATCAGAATTATTAATAAAGTTATAAATTTTATCTTCAGGAATCTTTAAAAATTTCACAAAAAATTTGTTCTTAATTCTTTTTATTGTTTACAAGCAAAATTCTTTTTATTTCTATGTTCTTTTTTAAACTTTTGTTCGGTATTTTGTGTTGTTTTTTGTTTTAGAAAAAACAATCTTAAATATTTTTTAATCTTTAATTTTGATGTAATTGCTACTTTCGTCTTTTAAAATCTCAATAATTTCTAATAATTTATTGTCGTAATATTTAGCAGAAATTTCTTTAGATTCGCAATAATCAATAAACAAATAAATTTTCTCTTTAGGTATTTTTAAACTATTTATAAAAAAATCATCGCCCAATCGTTTTCTAAGTTGATAAGGGAATTCTTTCATTTTTTCTAGTTTTCTTTTTAAAGCTCTTTCATTTTCTAGATGTTTATTGTATTTACTGCCTTGTCCGCCTCCAGCTAAATAAATGGGATTTGTAAAAGATTCAGCATTTACATCTTTCTGATACCCAAACTCATCTCCAGGTAATTTTTTATCTAAATCACTTAATTTATATGTAAAGTTAGTTTTTGGAATGGTGTCTTTTGGGGTTTTCTTAAAATCTAGATCTAAACTTCCGGTTAAACCGTGTAAAAAAACTTCATCTAAAATATTTACAATAGGTACTAAAGTTGCTATTATTGAAGTTGATTCAATATGATATTTGGAAATAGTTATTTTTTTGTTCTCATATTGAATAGAAGAGAATAATAATATATCACCTTCTTTTGCTAAAATATCAAACGTGCCTTCGGTGTTACTAATAGTGCCAAATCTATTATTTAAATTAACTACATGAATATCGTTAACGGGTTTATTTGAGCTATAAATAGCACCAGATATTGTAACGGACTTTTCTTGTGAAAAAGAGTTCGTAGTAATGAAAATGAAAATAATAAAGTTGGTTAATGTTAATTTCATTAAAACAAAGAAAGCTAATGATATCTTAAAATAATATTAAGGCTATTGTAAACTTATGTTAAAAGCGATAAAAATAGTATATTTGATGAAACAAGTTTTTTTATGAAGAAATTACTAATTGCAAGTACTTCTACAGTACATGGTAAAAATTATCTAGAATATATTTTACCAGAATTATCTGAATTTTTTAAAGGTGTAAACGAAATTTTATTTATTCCATATGCTAGACCAGGAGGTATTTCGCATGATGCCTATACCGAAAAAGCGAGTGCTGCTTTTGAAAAAATTAATATAAGAGTTAGGGGGATTCATGAATTTACAAATCCGTTTGGAGCTATTAATAGTGCAAAAGGAATTTTTACAGGTGGAGGGAATACTTTTTTGTTATTAAAACAATTGTATGACGCTAAAGTAATTTCAAGTATAAAAAATGTTGTAGAAAACGGAACACCTTATTTTGGAACAAGTGCAGGTAGTAATATTACGGGGTTAACGATTCAGAATACGAATGATATGCCAATAATTTACCCGTCTAGTTTTAATTCGTTTGGGTTTATTAATTTTAATATTAATCCGCATTATTTAGATCCTGATCCAAATTCAACTCATATGGGAGAAACTCGAGAAACTCGTATAAATGAGTTTCATACTTTAAATAGTATTCCAGTTTTAGGTCTAAGAGAAGGAAGTTGGATACAAGTTAACGGAACTAAAATTGTTTTAAAAGGATCTTTATTTGCGAGGTTATTTCAAAAAGGAAAACAACCTGTTGAGCTGCCACCAGATACAGATTTAAACTTTTTAATGTAAATTTAAAATTAGTGCAATTAATTGAGCATCAGGAGCTTTTTTAACTTTTTCAGTTAAATTATTATAGGAATTAATAATTTTTAAAGTATCAATAGTTGTGTTTTTTAATTGATCTCTCAATACCATTGCAGCTATATAAGAATTATTGTTTTGTGAAACATAATTAAAGCTATACTCAATATATTCTTGTTCAATTGTTTTCATTTGACTATTAATTTCAGCTAATTTCTCTACATTATTCTCCAATCTATATTTTTGAAATTGAGGAAATAGATAACTTATTTTTTTAAATATTTTTCTTGAATTTGATTGGTAATTGTTAAATTCTGTATTTAAATTTGATCCATTAATAATGTTGTTTTCCAGATTGTTAGCGTCAATTTGTATAGCTATTTCTGCATTTTCTACTATTAATATTACCGTGGAGGAGTACTGTTTAAAGCTAAGTGCAAAACGTTCTGGATATTCAACAAAACCGTTAAAATAAAAGTTATTGTTAGTTACATTTGAAGAATCAATGACAAACAAAGAATTTTCAAAAATTTTATTGAGATATACTTTTTGAGGATAAAAATTTTCTAAAGTTCCATTAATTTTAAAAATGTTTTTTTTTAATGAAACTATTTCATTTTTTTTAATAATTTCATTTTTACAAGCCATTAAAATAAAAGCACAACTGCAAATAAAAAATATTTTTTTTAGTGCATTTGTATAAATTTTATTCATTGTATGAAACTTATTAATGAAAATTGATAGCCCTAAACTAAAATAATAACTTCAACACTTAAAACTGATTAAACTACCTTATTCAATATAGCTTTTATTTCAAAAAGGTATTGGTGTTTAAGGTGAGTTCACAATAACAGAATGAAACAAATCAAATTAAACTAAATTTATTTTAGTCTGCTCTATGACCAAATATTACCAATTATGTAGTTATTAATAATTTACATATTCAATAATTTCAATACCATAGCCTGTCATACCAACTCTTTTTCTAAAAGTTGAAGCATTAGAAAGTACTTTTAATTTTGTTATTCCAAGATCGTGTAAAATTTGAGCTCCAATACCAAAATCTTTTTCATCCATTTTTAAATTAGGAATGTAGGTTTGGTTATTTGCTTGACTTTCTTTTAAAATTGCTAATCTGGCAAGTAAATTAAAAGATTGATTTTCTTGATTAATAAAAACAATTGCTCCTTTACCAGCTTTATTAATTGCGTCAAAGACACCTTTTAATTTGTCATCTGGGTTTTTGGTAAGCGTTCCTAAAATATCATTATTTACAAGTGTCGAGTTTACTTTAACTAGAACCTCTTCATCTTCATTCCAAGTACCTTTAGTTAAAGATAGATGCACCTGATTATTAGTTGTTTGTTTATAGGCTCTTAAATTATAATCGCCAAAACGAGTATTAATTGTGAAATTTTCGGTAAGTTCAATTAAAGAATCATGTTGCATTCGATATTCAACTAATTTTTCAATAGAAATAATTTTTAAATCGAATTGTTTTGCAATTTTCACTAACTGAGGAAGTCTTGCCATTGTGCCGTCCTCATTCATAATTTCAACAATAACTCCTGCCGGTTTTAAACCAGCTAAACGTGCTAAATCTATAATAGCTTCGGTATGTCCAGTTCTTCTCAAAACCCCGCCTTCACGTGCTTTTAATGGAAATATATGTCCTGGTCTGCTTAAATCGTGTGGTCTAGTTGCACTATCGGTTAAAGATTTTACAGTAATTGCTCTGTCATGTGCTGAAATTCCTGTAGTAACACCTTTTCCATGATAATCAACAGAAACAGTAAATGCAGTTCCAAGAGGATCTGTATTTACACCCACCATTAAATCTAAATTTAATTCTTTACATCTTTTTTCGGTAATTGGAGTACAAATTAGCCCTCTACCATTGGTAGCCATAAAGTTAATCATCTCTGGAGTTACTTTATCGGCAGCAGCTACAAAATCACCTTCATTTTCTCTATTTTCATCATCAACAACTATCACCACTTTCCCATTTTTTATATCTGAAATTGCTTCTTCAATAGTATTTAATTTTATTTCTTTTGTTGAAATTTTCATAATTGCTTAATTGATTTTTTAGTAAATCTATTGAAAAACTTTTTTATAGAATCCAATACAGAATCTATATTAAAAATACCCATTCCTTGCGTGGCTCTTCGAGTTAATAAAATACCAAAAGGTAAAAGTATTAGTGTTGAAATCCAGCCGCCCAATAAGGTCGTAATAGCACTTTCTTCCGATAAATTTTTACCGAATTGCGATATGAAAAAATAAATCACAAAAATTGTAATTGCCATAATCATAGGCAATCCAAAGCCTCCTTTTCTAATAATTGAGCCTAAAGGAGCCCCTATAAAAAATAATACCAGACATGCTAAAGAAAAAGAAAAACGATAATTATACTCGTAATCATATAAATTTAGGCGTTTTCGGTCTCGTTTAATTTTATCTTGTTGATTGTTAATTCTGTCGGTAGCACGTTTTAATATTTGAAGTGCTTCTCCCAGAATAATAGTTTTGTTTGCAATGGAAAAATTATCTAATATTTCGGGCTTTAAAATGGTATCTCTAATAGAATCTGGATATTTATATAATTTATCTGCTTTAACAATATTATAAAAATTAGTAGAACGTTCTTCTAGATATTTGTCATAACTAGATTTTTCTACTTTTGAAATAGAATCTAATTGATTAATACTTAACATTCCATGGTGTTGCGTAATATCTTCGTTATCTAAATCTTTATCATCATTAAAAGAAGATATATCAATATTAATTGTGTACGTGTCGAACGTTGCTGCCGAAGCAGGCATTTTTTTGCGTTCATTTTGAGTCATAGACCGCTTGCTATGTTCTTCATAATAATTACCATTTTGCAGTGTTAAGGTCATATACTTACTCCCTTCTTCAGTAGAAATCTCTCCTTTTTCAGCGGTAATTATCTTTACTTTTCCTTGGCTAAGAGTTAAATCTGCAATTTGTACTTTTTTAAGCAAATTTTCTTCTTCACCATATTTTTCATCAAATTTTATGTTAAAGCCAGGTATTTCTGTATTAAAAGCTCCTGGAACCAGTGCCAAAGCAGGTTTCTTCTTTTTCATATTTAAATAGAGATTCTTTTGCTTTAAGGTTGCCCAAGGATATACATTATTTAAAAACACAAAATTTAAACCACTTAATAAGATTGTTAAAACAATTAATGGTCTGATTACTCTTTTTAAAGAAATTCCGGCAGATTTTATAGCTGCAAACTCATAATTTTCAGATAAATTACCCAACGCCATAATAGAGGATAACAAAATTCCTATTGGTAGGGCAGTAGGCGTTAAAATAAGTGATAAATAACCAAGAAATTTTAAAATAAAAAATATATCGATTCCTTTACCAGCTATTTCGTCAAAAGCTAACCAAAGTGCTTGCATTACCAACACAAAAAGAACCACAAAAAATGTGGCTAATAAAGGCTGTAGAAAGCTTTTTAAAATGTATTTATCAAATATTTTCAACACTATTTAATTAGGTTCAGAGATGGTATAATTTTTTTGATCTCTGTAAGTTGCTTCGTCAAAGATAAAAAGCTTTTCTGAAATAGGTTGATTTGTTCTAAAAGTTCTTACTTCAAGTGTAGTAATTGTATTGTTATCTCCAATTTCAATAATATTATAAATATGTTTTGTTCTAATATCAATTCCAACCATTACCTCTTTAATTTCAGAATTGCTATCAATTGGAATTAATTTTACATATTGTATTTTAATACCTTTTATAGTTTTTAAAGCATCCATTTTATAAGTAAATCCATTTTTATAAAATGAAAACATTTTTGAAGGTGTTAATGTATTATCATCATTATTTGAAGCATCTTGAATTATTACTTCTTCATCTTCGTGAATAATAAGATATGTTTTTTTACCATCAAAAATTTGTTCGGTTCCCATATAATTTAAATGGTAATTTTCTCCTTTCAGAGTAACACTTCCTATAGTTTCTTGATGTACATCGGCATCATTATTATCTAATCTATGATTAAATTCGAGATAGATATTTTTATAGCCTTCCACTTTTTCGGCAACTTCATCTAACAAAGCTTTTGCTTTATCCGATTCTTGACTAAAGGCATTTATAGTTAATAAAAAAACACCTAATACTAATATTAATTTTTTCATAATTTACATCTAAACTTTATCTCTTATTCTTTTTCTCCGTCTAATAATTGATTTAGAGCCATTTCATCTGGAACTAAAACTTGTCTCGCTTTGCTACCTTCAAATTGACCTACAATCCCAGCGGCTTCTAATTGATCTATTAATCTACCCGCTCTATTGTATCCCAATTTTAATTTACGCTGCAATAACGATGCAGAACCTTGTTGTGCATGAACTATAACAAGTGCTGCGTCTCTAAACAAAACATCTCTTTCGCTAATATCTATATCAAGACTTGTGCCAACTTCTTC
>CBDUKG010000105.1:0-8073 GCA_965367745.1 uncultured Flavobacteriaceae bacterium
GTTTTTGAGGTTTATTAAACGTAAAGTTTAATTTACTGTCAATTTGATCATCATCAGTAAAATGATTGATTGTAGGTGGTATTATGCCTTTATTAATAGCAAGTATTGAAGCAATTGCTTCTACTGCTCCAGCAGCACCTAATAAATGACCCGTCATTGACTTGGTTGAGTTAATGTTTAAAGAGTATGCATGTTCACCAAAAACTTCTACAATTGCTTTAGATTCGGCAATATCTCCAAGTGGAGTAGCAGTACCGTGCATATTAATAGCATCAACATCTTCTGGTTTTAAACCAGCGTCTTTTAAGCAGTTTGCCATTACATTATAAGCCCCTAAACCATCTGGATGTGGCGCTGTAATATGATAAGCATCAGCAGACAATCCGCCACCACCAACTTCGGCATAAATTTTTGCGCCTCTAGCCATGGCGTGTTCATATTCTTCAAGTATTAAAGTCCCGGCGCCTTCTCCTAAAACAAAACCATCTCTATCTTTATCAAATGGTCTTGAGGCTGTTTTTGGGTCATCATTTCTTGTAGATAGTGCTTGTAGTGCATTAAAACCGCCCATACCTGCAATTGTAACTGCCGCTTCTGAACCACCAGAAACCATAACATCTGCATATCCTAAACGAATGTAGTTTAAGGCGTCAATTATTGCGTTAGATGATGATGCACAAGCTGAAACTGTTGCAAAGTTAGGACCTCTAAACCCATATTTTATGGAAATTTGTCCTGGTGCAATATCAGCAATCATTTTAGGTATAAAAAACGGATTAAATCTAGGTGTACCATCTCCAGCAGCAAAGTTTAAACATTCATTTTGAAATGTTTCTAAACCACCAATTCCGGCTCCCCAAATAACACCAACTCTATTTTTATCAATTTTTTCTAAATCTATTTTAGAATCTTCAATAGCTTCATCAGTTGCTACCATAGCATACTGCGTAAATCTATCCATTCTTCGAGCTTCTTTTCTGTCAATAAAATCATTAACATTAAAGTTTTTAAGCTCACAAGCAAAACGAGTTTTGAACTTGGACGCATCAAAATACGTAATTGGATCGGCACCACTAACTCCGTTAATGAGGCCATCCCAATATTGTTCAACAGTGTTACCAATTGGTGTTAATGCTCCAAGTCCAGTTACTACAACTCGTTTAATTTCCATATAAAATTACTTTTTAGCGTCTTCTATATAGCTAATTGCTTGACCAACAGTACCGATGTTTTCAGCCTGATCGTCTGGTATTTGAATATCGAATTCTTTTTCGAATTCCATGATTAACTCAACAGTATCAAGTGAGTCTGCTCCTAAGTCGTTAGTAAAGCTAGCTTCGATTGTTACTTCATTTTCGTCAACGCCTAATTTATCTACGATAATGGCTTTTACTCTTGATGCAATGTCTGACATAATTCTTTAATTTTTAAATTTAATTACTCGGCAAAAATATAAAACTTTATTTAATTCAAAATCATTTAACTCATAAAAGATAATTTTGGAAGAAATAATATTGTAATTTTTTAGTTTTAACAAGCAATAGTTACTAATATTTTATTTTATTTGTTCAACAATAATTAATTTTATGAAACGAATTGTAATTCTTGCTTCAGGTTCTGGAACAAATGCCGAGAACATTATAAAGTACTTTAAAGGTAGTAAATCAATTTCTGTTGTACAAGTGCTTTCTAACAAGAAGGATGCCAAAGTTTTAGAAAGGGCTAAACGGCTTGATATAAGCAGTGTAAGTTTTGATAAGGAAGATTTAGTTACTTCAGATACGATATTGAATTTACTTAAAACAACGGCTGATTATATAATTTTAGCAGGATTTTTATGGAAAATTCCAAGGAAGATTATTGATGCTTTTCCAAATAAAATACTAAATATTCATCCTGCATTGTTGCCAAAATATGGTGGAAAAGGGATGTATGGAATGCATGTTCATAAGGCGGTTGTAGAAAATAATGAAAAAAAATCAGGTATTACAATTCACTATGTAAATGAGAAATATGATGAGGGTGGAATCATTTTTCAGGAGAGTTTTGATGTTTTAGCCTCAGATTCGGCGGAAGATGTGGCGAAAAAGATTCATTTATTGGAGTATGAACACTTTCCAAAAATAATAGAAAAAGTAATTTTACAAGATGGCTAAACAAAAATTTTATGTAGTTTGGAATGGACACAAAAAGGGTGTTTTTACCTCTTGGGATAATTGTAAAAAGCAAATTTCAAATTTTACAGGTGCTCAATACAAATCTTTTGTTTCCAAAGAAGCTGCTGAAAAAGCTTTTAAAGGAAATTATAAAGATTATGTTGGAAAAGACACAAAAACAATACAATTAACTGCAGATGAAATAAAAAAATATGGTAAACCTATATTAAATTCTATTGCCGTAGATGCGGCTTGTGCGGGAAATCCTGGAAAAATGGAATACCGTGGAGTAGCTACAAAAACAAAAAAGCAATTGTTTATTCAAGGACCTTTTGAACAAGGAACAAATAATATTGGTGAGTTTTTAGCCTTGGTTCACGGATTGGGTTATTTGAAACAAAAAAACAGTGAACTTCCAATTTACTCTGATTCTAAAATCGCTATAAGTTGGGTGAAAAAAGGGCAGTGCAGAACTAATTTACAAATTACTGCTAAAAATAAAGCATTATTCGATTTTGTAAAACGTGCCGAAAAATGGTTGAAAGATAATACTTATACTACTAAAATTTTAAAATGGGAAACCAAAGCTTGGGGAGAAATCCCTGCAGATTTTGGAAGAAAATAATTTCTTAACAATATTTTAAAAAGGTTCATGAAGTTTTCAATTTAAAAATCCTTCAAGTTGATCGAGTAAATTTTGAATAGCATCGGGAAGCTTTTGATGATTGAATTCGAATTCGTATTTTTTTTCTTTTAAGTCTATTGTAAATATTCCTTTTATTGCCCGATCTACGGCTAATTCATCAATTGAGATATTGTTTTCAATCTCATTAAAATTTATTTTATTAGCCAAACTATCAATATTAGCATATTGAGATTTATTTAATGTTATTTCCTTTATAACGTTATTTTTATCAATTTTAAGAACATTATTTTTCAAATGTAAAACATATTTAAACCCTCTTGTTTGAGCTGAATAGTTAATTTCAATCTCTTTGTTTTCTTCTCGTTTTTCACAAGAAGGAGATAGGGTTAAAATAAGTGTAGAGAAAAGAATTAGAAATTTCATTTTTAAATTTTATTTAGATAAAAATACAAAAAAAAGGAGCATTTTGCTCCTTTTTTAATTGTAATAAAAATATAGAAAGTTTTATTAGTATAAGCTTTCTCTAGATCCTCCTGGAGCAAATATAGCTCTCATTCTAGATTTTTGTCCTTCAGAGAACATATACATACATGCATCATCAGTGTAATCCATATAGTTCATTGTCATATCTGTAGATTTACAGTTTACTGTTGGGTACGATGGGCAACCATAATTTGCGCCATCAGAACTTGGCGTATCTGCAACAAAATCATCTTGACGACATCTTCCATCTCCCCAAATATGTCTTAAGTTTAAATAATGTCCTACTTCGTGCGTAGCTGTTCTACCTTCGTTGTAAGGAGCGGCATTTCCTCCTGGTAAGGTTCCTGGTAATATTACTACTCCATCAGTTAATGAATTTCCACCTGGGAATTGTGCATATCCTAAAATTCCACCACCTATATTACATACCCAAATATTTAAGTGAGTTGAAGGAGTAACTGGAGGATAAGCAGATTTTACTGCATTATTAGTTCCCCAAGAGCTTGTAGCATTTGAATGTCTAAAAGTTCCAGCATTAGTAAATGTAATTTCACTATCAGCAGCAACACCTGCGAATTCAGATGGCACTTGATTTATATCATTATTTGCCTTTCTAAAGTCATCGTTTAAAACTTTCATTTGATCAGCTATTTGCGTGTCACTTACATTTTCTGAAGCATTACTATAAACAACGTGAAAATATACAGGGATATTAATTACACCTAATCCATCATCAACTGGGTCGGTTCCTGGATCGGTTCCACCACCACCACCATTTCCACCACCTGGGTTTGTTGGTTTTTTAGCTGCAATAAATTGACGTGTATGTTTTTCGATATTGTACATTTTTTTGTACAATCCTGGATTCTCTTTTAATTGTTGATTTAACACTTTCATACTATGACACTTGTCATTGTTAGCGCCATCGACACTTTTTCCTGATAAATCATCGTCAGTATACACATAAAAGTCGCTCATATCAACTGCTAAAGTTTCTTGAGTAGGGGTTACTTCGTCAGAGTTTTCCTGACATGCAACAAAAGCGAATGCTACTATTGCGAAAAAAAGAATAAATTTTTTCATTGTTAAGTTTTTAATTTTTGATTAATAAAAGGGTTTTGTCTACTTATTTAAGACGGACGAATATATTAAAAAAATGTTAAAAACAAACGATATGCTAAAATAAATTTAATTTTTTTTAAGAAATTACTAATAAATTAAGAAATTTAACACAATCTAAGAAATTGTTAAATAATTAACATAACATTGTTTTTGCTTTTATTAAAGCATTATATAATAGATCAATTTCTTCAAAAGTATTGTAAAAAGAGAATGAAGCTCTTACTGTACCTGGTATTTTATAAAAATCCATAATTGGTTGTGCGCAATGGTGACCTGTTCTAACTGCGATTCCTAATTTATCTATAATGGAACCAATATCATACGGGTGAATTTCTCCAATATTAAATGAGATTACTGCAGTTTTATTTTTTGAAGTTCCGTAAATTTTGAGTCCTTCAATTTGCAGTAATTTTTTTGTAGCATATGTTAACAATTCATTTTCATATGAACCAATAGTATCAAAACCAATGTTATTCATATAATCAATGGCGGTTCCAAATGCAATAACACCAGCAATATTTGGTGTTCCTGCTTCAAACTTATGAGGTAAACCCGCATAGGTGGTTTTTTCAAAAGTTACTTTTTCAATCATTTCACCACCACCTTGGTATGGCGGTAGTTTGTTGAGCCATTCCTCTTTTCCATATAAAATACCAACTCCAGTTGGACCACATAATTTATGTGCAGATGCTACGTAAAAATCGACATCCAACGCCTGAACATCTGGTTTAATATGCGGACAAGCCTGAGCGCCATCAATTAAAACAGCAGCACCAACTTTGTGTGCTTTTTCTATAATTTTTTCAATAGGATTTATAGTTCCTAAGGCATTTGAAACGTGATTTACAAAAACCAGTTTTGTTTTTTCAGATAGTAATTTATCATATTCAGATAGAATTAATTCACCTTCTAAATTCATTGGAATTACCTTTAAAACAGCCCCAGTTCGTTCGCATAACATTTGCCAAGGCACAATATTTGAATGGTGCTCCATAGCCGAAACGATGATCTCATCGTCCTTTTTTAGCAAAGAAGAAAACCCAGTAGCAACAATGTTTATACTATGCGTTGTACCGGCAGTAAGTATTATTTCGTAGCTATTTTTTGCATTAAAATGTTGTTGCAATTTTATACGTGCTTGTTCATAAGCATCTGTTGCTAATTGACTCAACGTATGAACGCCTCTATGAATATTAGAATTTATAGTAGTGTAATAATTTACAATGGAATCTATTACAACTTGTGGTTTTTGACTAGTTGCAGCATTGTCTAAATAAACTAGTGGTTTTCCGTTTACTTTTTCTTTAAGAATAGGAAAATCAGCTCTAATTTTATCAATATCTATCATTTTTCTTTTTTAGAATGATTCTAAATACAAAATTACAAAATTGAGTTTGTTTTAATTGTTTGTTATTAAATTCTTTTCTTAATTAATTACTTTATTTGAGTTTGTTTGCGTATTAAAATTGTCACTTCGTGTGTTTTGACTATAGAAGGAGTGTATCGAGAAGTCATTCTCTTTGTATTAATGTTCTAGACTTTTCATGAGGTTTCAGTGAGTGGATTTTGCAATTGTTTAATAAAACGGTGAACTTATTCCATCTAAAATTAAGTATTTTATGTTGTTTGAATAACAAGGCTTACTTTTGAAAACTATATGGATTCATTAACTCAAATAATATTAGGAGCTGCCGTTGGAGAGGCTGTTTTAGGTAAGAAAGTTGGCAATAAAGCAATGCTTTATGGTGCAATTGCTGGTACTATTCCTGATTTAGATATTTTTTCTTCTTACTTTACAGATACTGTAACTGCAATTTCTATACATCGTGGATTTACGCATTCTTTTGTATTTGCAGTACTTTTTGCTTTTATTTTTGGTTGGATTGTTTCCAAATATGAGATCTATAAAAATTTTAAAGCTTGGTCTTGGTTATTTTTCTGGGCATTTTTTACACATTCCATTTTAGATACACACACCACTTGGGGAACACAAGTATTTTGGCCTTTTGATTTGCGAATAGCTTTTAAAACCATTTTTGTTATAGATCCTTTGTATACAGTACCTTTTTTAGTGTTTTTAATGTTAGCTATGTTTCAAAATCGAACGGCAAAAAAAAGAAGATGCTATAACAATGCTGGTTTAATAGTAAGTTCGGCCTATTTAGCACTTACATTTCTATTAAAGTGGATAGCTTTTAACCAATTTGAATCTGCATTAGAAAAACAACATATAAATTATACACAATTAGATACAAGACCTTCACCTTTAAACACGATACTTTGGAGTGCTAATGTAGCAACTGAAGACTCGTATTTATTAGCCAATTATTCATTTTTTGATACCAAACCCATCACCTTTGAAAGTTTTCCTAAAAATCATCATTTATTAGGGAATCTTGTTGAAAATAAAAAAGTAAAACGTATGATTTCAATTTCTGAAGGTTGGTATATTATATCTCAAGATAATGGAAATCTGTATTTTAACGATTTGCGTTTTGGACTTTTAAGTTTAGAGCCAAAATCTGAAAACTTTGTTTTTAAATATAAAATAGAAGTTGATAATTTAGGAAAATTAACATTTACAGAGGAACCGAAAGGTAGACCTGATGGTAAAAAGTTATTGTCGGATTTGTGGGTTCGTTTAAAGGGAAACTAATTGGTTTTTTTATAACTCCAAACGGCTAAACCATTCATAAAAATTGCATAAGCAAGCGTTTTTGTTAGTTGTGGAATTACATCTGTAAACCCAGCGCCTTTAAGCATAACCATACGCATTACTTCAACAAAATATTTAATAGGATTGAATTCTGTTAATAGTTGTGCCCAATTTGGCATACTTTCAATAGGGGTAAACAATCCACTCATTAAAATAAAAATCACCATAAAAAACCAGGCTATAAACATGGCTTGTTGTTGTGTGTCTGTAAAGTTTGAAATAAACAATCCAATACCCAAAACAACTAAAATATAGACAGAAGTATACAAATACATTAATGCCAAACTACCCAATATTGGCACGTTAAAAATAATTTTCGCAATAATTAAGCCCACGGATAAAAGCAGCAATCCCAACAGCCAAAACGGAAATAATTTACCAATAATAAACTGGTGTTTTTTAATAGGTGTAACATTTATTTGCTCTAAAGTGCCAATTTCTTTTTCACGGACAATATTCATTCCCGACAAGAAAAGCGTTATCATAGTTACTAATAAAACTAAAATTCCAGGTACCATAAATGTTTTATAATTCAATGTTTTGTTGTACCAAAAAGAAGGAATGCTTGTAATATTTTGATAGTTAATGATTGAATTTGAAGATTGCATTAATTTAGAACGCGCATTTTTATTAAACGTTTGTAGTATTTGATTGATGTACACATTTGTAACACCTGCTGCCGCACCATCAATAGCATTTATGGTTACAGCTATAGCCGTTTTTTTGTCTTTTAATAAATTACGTTCAAAGTTGGAAGGAATTTCTAAAATAACATCCACTTCTCCTTTTAACATAGCTGAATTTGCTGTTTTGTTTGAAGGATAATCAGCAAGAACATTAAAATAGGTTGAAGCATCAAATTTTTCAATCAAGGCTCTTGAAAATGAAGTATGATCGTTATCGATATATGAAAACTTAATATTTTTAACTTCAAAAGTAGCTGCATTAGA
>CBDUKG010000106.1:0-7878 GCA_965367745.1 uncultured Flavobacteriaceae bacterium
GATGATGATCAAATTGACAGTAAATTAAACTTTACGTTTAATAAACCTCAAAAACGTACTGTAAAAGTTGCCATGAGTAACACATTTGGCTTTGGAGGACACAACGCTTGTGTACTCTTTAAAAAATTTGAATAACAACACATCTGAATGAACTTCATTCGAAAAATTATTGATACTCGTACTAAAGATGACGAGGCTTTTTATAAAGATTTAAAAAAAATAATAGGATTTAATCCTAAAAACTTACAGCATTATAAAAAAGCATTTATTCACCGTTCCATAAAAGAAGTAGATAAAAAAACGGGCCTTCCACTGAACTATGAGCGCTTAGAATTTTTAGGTGATGCTATGTTAAGTTCTGTAATTGCATCCTATTTATTTCAAGAAGTTCCCTCTGGAGATGAAGGTTATTTAACCAAAATGCGTTCTAAAATTGTTAGTAGAGAACATTTAAACGAACTAGGAAAAGATCTAAATTTATTTCGCTTTGTGCGAAGTAATGTGGTAAAATCTAAATTTGGAGAAAATATACATGGAAATATTTTTGAAGCATTAATTGGAGCAATTTATTTAGATAGAGGCTATACATATTGCAAAAAATTTATTTTTAAAAGAGTAATTATTCCTTATGTAGATGTGCCAAAATTAGAAGGTAAAATTACAAGTTATAAGAGTTTATTTATTGAATGGTGTCAAAAAGTTAAAAACGATTTTAATTTTGAAGTGTATGAAGACTCAGGTAATGATGCTATAAAACATTTTAGTGTAAAATTATTTTTAGATGGTAAAATAATAGCTAAAGGTAGAGCAACTTCAAAAAAGAAAGCCGAAGAGACTGCTGCTAAACGCGCATATTATGCCTTCCAACACGAGATCTCTAATTTGTAATTTAATTTTATTTCGAATACGATTTCGTAAAATAATTAGTTACTGTAAGTAAACAGTGGTACTTTTGCAAACTCAATTTTCATTCTATTTATGCAAGTATTTACATTTGATTTAGAAGATGATTATTTATTAATTGGGATTCATTCAACCGAAGAGGATTATAGATTGGCATATTTAATTAATAAATATTTAAAGACTAAATTTGTTAAATATAAACATAGTTTAGACTTTAAAGATTCCAATGTTGAGTTCCCTTTATTTGAATATAAGGATGAAAAAACATACTTAAATTACTATTTAATTAACAACAAATGTTTGCACGTTGTTAATGAACAACACAATACTGGTTTATTTGGAGGAAATTATAGTACAACTTCTTATTTATTACCAGAAAAAAAGAACGTCGATTTTCTATTAAAAATTGAAGGATGTACTCGAGAATTTATTTTAAAAATAGTTGAAAAATTAATTAAAATAGATCAAATTATAACTTCATATCAAATAGAAACAGACACATTAAAATCAAAAAATAATCTAATTTTTTAACAATGGCAGAAAATAGAAAACGCACCAAAATTGTAGCAACATTAGGTCCCGCTTGTGGAACTAAAGAAATAATGGAAAACATGATGGAGTCTGGTGTAAATGTGTTTAGAATAAACTTTTCACATGCAGATTATTCAGATGTAGAAGAACGTGTTAAGATTATAAGAGAAATTAACGAAAAACGCAACTTTAACGTAGCGGTTTTAGCAGATTTACAAGGTCCAAAATTACGTGTAGGTATTATGGCAGAAGGTGTAGAACTTAAAGAAGGTGACACTTTTACATTTACTACAGAAAAATGCGAAGGTACCAACAAAAAAGCATTTATGACCTATCAAAATTTTCCAAAAGATGTGCAAAAGGGCGAGCATATTTTGGTAGATGATGGTAAGTTGTTATTTGAAGTAATTGCTACGGATTCCGCATCAAATGTTACTACTAAAGTACTTAGAGGTGGCCCATTAAAATCTAAAAAAGGGGTTAATTTACCAAATACTAAAATCTCTTTACCAGCACTTACTGAAAAAGACAAAAAAGATGTTGTTTTTGCAATAGGATTAAATGTTGATTGGATTGCTTTATCTTTTGTTAGAACACCAGAAGATTTAATACAATTACACGATATTATTAAAGCAAACACAAATCATAAAATTCCAATAATTGCAAAAATTGAAAAACCAGAAGCCGTTGCTAATATTGATAGGTTAACACCACATTGTGATGCATTAATGGTAGCGAGAGGTGATTTAGGGGTAGAAGTGCCTATGGAAAAAGTGCCTTTAATTCAAAAGCGTTTGGTTTTAAAAGCCAAAAAAGCACATATTCCAGTTATTATAGCTACTCAAATGATGGAGACTATGATTGATAATCAAGTTCCAACAAGGGCAGAAGTTAATGATGTAGCAAACTCAATAATGGATGGTGCCGATGCTGTAATGTTATCGGGTGAAACATCTGTGGGAGCATTTCCTTTAGAAGTGATTAAACAAATGCGTAAAATAATTGAAAGTGTTGAAAACTCTCCACTTATTACAATGCCAGAAACATACGTACAATGTATTAACGAGCGATTTATTTCAAAAACTATTTGTCATCAAGCTGCTTTAATGGCAAACGCTATAGATGCCGAAGTTATTACTACATTAACAGATTCTGGTTTTACCGCATTTCATATTTCATCTTGGAGACCAAAATCTAACATTCTTGTATTCTCTTCAAACAGAAGAATTTTAGCAATGTTAAATTTACTTTGGGGTGTTAAAGGAGTTTATTATGATAGATTTGTAAGTACAGACCAAACAATTGAAGATATCAATAATTTAGCTGCCGAAAGAGGTTATTTGCACGATGGTGATTATGCCATTAACATTACCTCAATGCCTGTAAAAAAGAGAGGTATGGCAAATACAATGCGTATTACTGAATACAAAGAACCTAAAAAAAAAATAAAAGTTTAGTTACTTTTTAACGTAGCATATAAAGCAAAAGAAGCCAACCAATGGGCTCCGGCATATTCGCCAGAGTCCATTTTTTTATAGCTATAGTTAAAATGTTTGTTTGCTAACTGAATCATTTTATTATTATCTAATGCATTCCCAATTTCGTATAAGCACCAAGCTCTGCTAAAATTTAAACCATCTAAATGTGCTAATTTCCCATCTGATCTGTCGGTAACTTCTGCCACTTCTAAATAACTTGCGGGATTATTTCTAAAATCTGGTAAAAAAGCATCTAACCAAACTATATATTCTTTATTAGGAAGCACTTTTAGCATTAATGCGGCTTCCTGCAAACAAGGCGATAGAAAATCGAACCCTCCAGGCTCCCAAGTTATAGGGCATCCTTTATCATTTACATAATATGCTGTTGCTTTTTCAATAATAATTGTTTCCAATTCAGGTGAGTATTTTTTCGCATAATCTAAGGCAAAGGACATTCCAAAAGCTGTATTTGGATGCTCTCCTACTCTAATTGGGTACTTTAGTTTTGGGAGAAATTCAATATATTTTTTCTCAATTAAAGCAACCAATGGTTTTAAATTATCATTTAATATAATTGCTTCTGGAGTATTCCAATCTTGTAGGGTTTCAGAAACTTTTAACAACCAAGCCCAACCATAGGTGCGTTCAAAAGTTTTGTTATGTATATCATCAAAATATGCAACTTCTTTTAAAATATTTTCTTTAGTTAAGTTGGCATTTAACTTTTTCCAAATAGCTTCTTTATGTTCAAAGTTTGACAATTCGCGCAATACATTTAATAATGTCCAGTGTCCGTGCACCGAAGAGTGCCAATCGAAACAGCCATAAAATGCAGGATGTAATTCTGATGGTTCTTTTAAATAAGTAGCATCACCTAATACTTGACCCAATTTATTCGGATATTCTTGATCGATACATTCAAAAGCAAAATGATATAAATAATTGGCGCTTTTGGCATTTAAAACAGGTTTTGAATACACTATTTCATTTGCTTTTTCTACTTGTGGAATCTTCTTACAACTAAAAATAAAAAGTGTTATAAATACTAATATCAATATCTTTTTCATTGCTAAAATTTTATGGTTGTTTTTATTACGGTTGCATCATTTAATACAAATGGCATTGGAAGCATAGAACTGGCTCTAGGCGCTATGGCGAAAAGTGGATTTGTAAATAAATCGTATTTAGATTCAAAAATATCAATGTCTAACTTCTGATTTGCATCAACAACAAATTCTAAATCAATAATTTCATCTGTCTCAGTTCTATAATAACTTAAAATTGATCCTGATTTAATTGAAAAGACATTGTTTTTAGAAACTTCTTTTTTTAAGGGAACATCATTCACTTTAAACTCTTTAAACTTTATTGGAAATGTGGTTAACAATTCAATCTTATTAGCATTTCTATTAGAATAAATACTTAAGCAAATTCTTCTGTTTGAATTTATAATGGTGTCAGAAACAATAGTTATGGTTGGCTTTAGAAGTTGTACTATTTCAGTTTGCTTATGTAATTTAATCTTTGTTTTGTACTTGCTTGCGGTCGTGTTGGCATCGTAACTTCCTTTTGTAGGATTTTCATCTAAAAATTGCTTTGTAAAATTATCTGTAGTTGCATTATAACTTGCCCAATATGCTTTATTTATAGAAGCGTCTAAAACATATAATATACTATTTGGTTGTTTTTTCTCTTCCGAATAACCAGAATTTACAGCTGCCGAAATTAATGCCATACATCCTATCAGTAAAAATAAATAAGGTATTTTTCGTTGGTTTTTGTATTCCTGAAAAACAGGAATTAGCAAACCAAATAATAACACCGTAAAAACGGTACTAATAATTAACATTTTTAAACCCAAACCAACTGGAAATAGTTTTATTAAAGGAGAAAAAATAATTAGAATTGGAATTACTGCAATTGAAAATAATACAACCCTATTTTCACGCTCGTTAAATACTAAAACACTTAGTATAAAAAGCAATACGATAACTGGAATTATAAAAAAAGCGGCCCCAGGTAAATAAAGGGCAATTCCAACATTAATAAGTATCCAAATAAAAAGTGGTGCTATTACCAAATCTTGTGCAGTTCGTTTTTTAAAAAATCCTTTATAAAACCAAAAACAGATTGCCAGCGTTAATGCAACAAAAGCAGCAATATAATAATATCCGTTATATGTAAATCCGTGTAAAATATCATTGTAATGCGGATGTATTTTTAATACTAGTTTCCAACCATAAATAGCAAATAAACTAGAAATTAAAAGCGACAATATAAATGGGATAAATCCTTTTAAAACTCCAACAATAGTTAGTTTTTTGTTTGAAAAACCTACAATTAATAACACAAAAAATAATAATGCACAAACAACAAGCATTGGCACTATCCAAGAAAAAGGATAAAATACCATTCCAAAATAAGGGAAATTAAAATATACAAAATCTTCATTAGCTTTTAAATTGGATATATCCGCATTTGAAAAATAATTTAACGTTGCTATTAAGTATGATGCTTGATGTTGAAACGTATTTAAATCCATCCGTTCAAAAGAATCTTGCGCAGTATGGTAATCGAAATGGTCTCCAATAAACGCAAAATTAAAACCATCAATATCTCCATCTTCTCTAAAAACAGTTAAATCCGTATCGTTTGGTAGCATTTTATAAACGCTATACATTAGGGAGTTTGCAGCTGGATACGGTGTATTTGCTTTTTGAAAAGCTTCGATTAAATTTTTATTCCCACCATTGGTTTCTAGTAACATATAACTTGGTCCACCACTACCACGTGCTTCAAAATTTAAAACAAGTCCTACATCTTTTGCCCAAGGATGCTTGTTTACAAAAGCATTTGCGCCTAACAATCCTAATTCTTCAGCATCTGAGATACAAATAATTATATCGTTTTTAGGAGTTTTATTTTCGGTTAAAAAAGCACGAATTCCTTCTAAAATAATTACAACGCCACTTCCAGCATCACTAGCACCTAATGAAGAATGTGGATTGGAATCGTAATGAGAAAGTAACAACAGCGCTTTTCCATTTTCGGAACCTTTAATTCTTGCTAAAATATTTTTAGTATTTGTAGCTGCTCTCCATTTCTTATTTACGGCAACCTGTTCTTGAATTTCGACAGTTAGTCCCAGTTTTTCAAATTCTTTAACGAGGTAATTTCTAACTACTGTATGTTCTACTGAACCCGTATAATGCGGTTTTTTAGTTATTTCTTTTAAATGAACCAACGCCCTTTGTGTAGAAAATTGAGTTTCTGGCAAATTAGTTTCAGTAACTACCTTTGGCATTAAAGCATAAAAACTAAAATAGATTGTAGCTACTACTATTAAAACAGAAACCGCTTTACTGTATTTTTTTAAAATCATTATTAAGTTATTAAATCATTTAAAAATAGTTGATTTTTTTTATTTTTCGTGCCATTTGAAATAAATACACGTTCAAATATTATTTTTTGAGCAACATAAAGTACATAAATCAGTTGTAAATACAATATATTTGACGCTCCTTTTACCAATTTAGTTATATAAAAAATAATTTATGAATAGAAGAAAATTTTTTAGAAACGGATCCCTTTTTGCAATTGGCTCATCATTATTAAATCCTTTTGATTTAAGCGCAACAACTTTAGATCTTGACGTAATAAATAAAAATAAAAAAGCTAAAAATATAATTATTCTGGTAAGTGACGGAATGAGCACTGGAACTTTAAACATGGCCGATTTATATCTTTCAAGAAAAACCGGAAAAGGAAGTAACTGGCTTAAATTATATAAAGACAACAAAGTAAATAGGGCTTTAATGGATATGGCTTCTGCAAACTCTATTGTTACAGACTCCGCAGCGGCAAGTTCCTCATGGGGAAGTGGTTTTAGAATAAAAAATGGAGGTCTAAATATTGGAACTAAAGGTGAAGCTTACGTTCCAATTTGGCAAAAATTTAAAAAAGCTGGAAAAATGGCTGGTTGCGTAACTACCGTTCCAATAACACACGCTACTCCGGCAGGTTTTTGCGTAAACAGTAAAAGTAGAAACGACCAAGAAGGTATTGCTAAAAAATATTTAACCCAAAAATTTGATGTTATGATGGGTGGAGGAAATAATTATTTTTCTGCCGATTATAGAAAAGATAAGGTAGATATGTACCAAAAATTTAAGGCTGGAGGCTATCAAGTGGTTAAAAATAGAGACGAAATGTTAGGAGCAACCAATGAAAAACCAATTTTAGGTGTTTTTTATAATGATGGATTACCTTACACTTCAGATAGAAATAGTAGTAAGGAGCTTACTCAGAAAATTCCAACATTAGGTGAAATGACTCAAAAAGCAATTGACCGCATGAAAAATAATGAGGAAGGATTTGTGTTACAAGTAGAAGCCGGAAAAGTAGATTGGGCCGCACATGGTAATGATATTGCAGGTTTATTATACGATCAAGTTGCCCATGATGAAGCCGTGAAAGTAGCCATAGATTTCGCTGAAAAAGATGAAAACACCTTGGTTATAATTACTTCAGATCACGGAAACGCAAATCCTGGTGTAATTTATGGTAAAAAAGCGAACAAACAATTTGATAGCATTCAGCAATACAAACATACGAACGATTGGATTTTAAATGGTTTTGGAAAAGAAACTTCAATTTCTCAAATTAAAGAAAGAATTGAATATGCTAATAATTTTGCAGTAACAGAGGATGAAGCTAAATTACTTTTGAGTTATTATACTTCTATTAAAGCTGAAAACGGTTTATATAATTATAAACATTTACCATTTAATGAATTAGCTAAAATTCAAAAACAACACAACTCTGTTGGGTGGATTAGTATGCAGCACTCTGCCGATTATGTTGAGCTGGCTATGTATGGTCCCGGAAGCGATTTATTAACGCCATTTATTAAAAACACCGACTTGCATTATTTAATGTTAGAAGCTGCTGAAGTTGAAAACAA
>CBDUKG010000107.1:0-7830 GCA_965367745.1 uncultured Flavobacteriaceae bacterium
TGTTCTAAAGTAATTGCTAAATATCCTACTATAAATATTATAATAATGAGCGTTTCCATGTAAGTTTATATAAATTAATTTGGTTAATATATTAGTTTGAAAGTACTTGTTAAAAGACCTACAAATATAATAAAAACTTATATGGGTTTTAAAAGTTTTTACAATAACAATTATTTTTAAAATATATATTTATTTGTATTTCATCTCATTTACAGATTTAATAAAATTTAACTTAAAAAAGACCTATATTTGTGTAATAGCAAACTTATTACTAATAACTTTATCAATTATGAATTTTAACTTAACAGAAGAGCAAATAATGATCCGTGATGCTGCACGTGATTTTGCTAAAAACGAACTATTACCGGGTGTAATTGAACGTGATGATAAACAACAATTTCCTGCAGAACAAATAAAAAAAATGGGGGAACTCGGTTTTTTAGGTATGATGGTAGACCCAAAATACGGAGGTAGCGGTTTAGATACCGTTTCATATGTATTAGCAATGGAGGAAATTTCTAAAATAGACGCTTCAGCTTCAGTTGTTATGTCGGTAAACAATTCTTTAGTTTGCTGGGGTTTAGAAACTTACGGAACTGAAGAGCAAAAACAAAAGTATTTAGTTCCACTGGCAACTGGGGAAATAATTGGAGCATTTTGTTTAAGCGAACCAGAAGCTGGTTCCGATGCTACTTCGCAAAAAACAACTGCCATAGATAAAGGCGATCATTA
The DNA here is from genome assembly GCA_965367745.1 of uncultured Flavobacteriaceae bacterium. Classification (GTDB taxonomy): domain Bacteria; phylum Bacteroidota; class Bacteroidia; order Flavobacteriales; family Flavobacteriaceae; genus Lutibacter. The sequence continues at coordinate 733 of CBDUKG010000107.1, forward strand.
CCTTTTAAACGGAACAAAAAACTGGATTACCAACGGAGGAAATGCTAGCGTATATATTGTAATAGCTCAAACCGATGTTGAAAAAGGACATAAAGGCATAAATGCTTTAATTGTTGAAAAAGGAATGGAAGGCTTTGTGGTTGGTACAAAAGAAAATAAATTAGGAATTAGAGGTTCAGATACGCATTCTCTAATGTTTACCGATGTAAAAGTACCCAAAGAAAATAGACTTGGAGAAGATGGTTTTGGATTTAAATTCGCCATGAAAACACTCGCAGGAGGAAGAATTGGAATCGCCTCTCAAGCTTTAGGAATCGCTTCTGGCGCTTACGAATTAGCTTTAAAATACTCTAAAGAACGGAAAGCTTTTGGAAAAGAAATAAGCAAACACCAGGCAATTGCCTTTAAATTGGCTGACATGGCAACGCAGATTGAAGCTGCTCGTATGTTGTGTATAAAAGCTGCTTGGGAAAAAGATCAAAAATTAAATTATGATTTAAGTGGTGCAATGGCAAAGTTATACGCTGCAGATATGGCTATGGCAGTTACTGTTGAAGCTGTTCAAATTCACGGTGGGTATGGTTTTGTAAAAGAATACCACGTTGAGCGTTTAATGCGTGATGCAAAAATTACACAAATTTACGAGGGTACCTCCGAAATTCAAAAAATTGTTATTTCAAGAAGTATATTACAGGATTAAAAAAAAATGGGCGTGCCGGTAATTAAAATTACCGGCACGTCTTCCAATAAATCTTTTGCTAAAAAGAAAAGGCCACTTACTCTTTTCGTCTTTTAATTAAAACTGTGAATTTTAACCACATAATAGGTAACTCCCTTATACTTCCTAGATTTTCTTAATTAACATCTACAAACTTATATTTATTTAGGTATTTCTACAGAGGATCTTTTTTATTCTTTAAACTTTATACTATAAACTTATCATCAATTAATAAACTAACTTTTCTTCATTTCATATTTCAATACTCCTGCCTATTGGATTTAAAATGTCCAGTTTAGTGTTGGAATCCATCACTTTTAAATATTGTTCTAAATTATTTAAAAAAAGAATGTTATAAATAATTAATGAATGAACATTTATTCATATATTTGCAAACGGAATTTAATCCTACAACTTATGGCACGAAAAATAGATGAAGAGAAATTGGTTCGCATAAAACAGGCAACTATGAAAACAATTGTTGATTGCGGAATAGAAAAAACAACTATTGCAATGATTGCTAAAAACGCAAACGTTAGTGGCGGTTATTTATACAGACTTTATAGTGGAAAACAAGCATTAATAAATGAATTATATTACGATAAAGTAGCCGCTATAATTGGTGAATTAGAGTTTCTAATCAGCTTAAAACACACTAGCATTGCACCTATTATAAAAACCTTTATTCAAAATAGAATTGTATATGCTATAAACGAGTCTGAAGCTTCAAAATTCTTCTATCAACTGCTTCATAATGACAACTTCAAATTGCCTGATACTTTAAAAGAAAAGAGTCTTTCGTTAATGAAACACCTTCTTGATATTGGTCAAAAATCTGGTGAAATAGGTGAAAATGTTGAATTACTAGATATAAACTATCATATTTTCACGTACGTAATTGATTACATCCATTTTAAAAGAACCAACTTTCTAGGGATTGAAAAAATAACAAATAATGACGTTAATTATTTAACCGATAACATTTTAAAAATATTAAAAAAAGATTGTTAATAATGCTTACTAATTTAAAATTGGCTTTAAAGCCAACTGCAAGAAAAATAACTATTCTTATAGTTTTTATTACAACTAGTATTTCCGCTCAAGAATTATCCCTAAAAGAAGCTTACAATTTAATGCTTTCTAAAAATGGAGATTTAAATGCTTCACTACAAGAAGTATATGCAAAACAAGAAGAGCAAAAAGCCATAAAAGGTTTGCGATATCCTTCAATTAGCCTTTCGGCAACTTATTTAAATTTAGACAAAGATATTGCCGTAGATTTAAATGATCAACGCACTATGGTTAGCGGAATATTAGGAGTGCCTGATCCTGCACTCTTAGGTGACTGGAATTTTACATTACAACAAAAAAACTTAGGATTTGCTACGGCAGATATTGAATGGCCAATTTTTGCAGGAGGAAAAATAAATGCTGCAACTAAAGCTTCAAAAATTAATTTTGAACTCTCAGAGAATCATCATAAAATAAAAGAAAATGCTTTAACCATTAAGTTAATAGATTATTATTTTAAACTTAAACTAGCCAAAGAAGCCGAAGATCTACGCAAAAAAGTTTATGAAACTATACAATTGCATAGCGATCACGCCACTAAATTATTCGAAAACGGAATTATTCCAGAAGTAGAAACTTTAAACGCAAAAGTAGCTTTATCAAATGCAAAACGAGAATTATTAGCTGCGCAAAAAGATGTGTCTTTAGCTACTACTGCTATCAAAAATTTAATTGGTGGAAAAACATTTAACTCAACTTCAACAGCTTTTATAAATCCAACAATTCAAACTTCATTAGGTGAATTTCAGAATGACATGATTCAAGAAAATGAACAGCTTAAGTTTTTAGAAAAAAATGAAGAATTAGCTAAAATAGGAGTGAAAGTTGAAAACAGTGAATATTTTCCAAAAGTAGCTTTATTTGGTAAACACACTTTATGGAAAGACAATCTATCGCTGTTAGAAAATAAATGGTTAGTTGGTATTGGTGCTACCTGGGAATTATTTAATGGTTTCGAAAGAGAACATAAAATTAAAGCCGCAAAACATAAAGTTTTACAAGTACAACAATTAGAAAAACAAGCCAAATTAAATTTGTTAACCTATACTGAAAAATTGTATAACGATTTAGAAAAACAACGAGAACAATATGATAGTTTAGATACTGATGAAGTTTTAGCTGAAAAATTAAAATTTATGAGAACTCGTGCTTTTGAAGAAGGTACAGGAACTTCACTTGAAGTAATTGATGCTACTTTACAACTAACTCAAATTAAATTATTTAAAATAAAAGCATTATACCATTATAATGCAACCTACGGAGAATTAATGGTAAGCCTAAACAAAACAGAAAATTTCTTGAACAAAATTTAATATAAAAAATGAAAAATTCAAAAGTTATAAAATCAGTTATAAGCACAATTACTATTGCAATTTTTGTATTAATTGGAATTTGGTTTATTAGTAAACCAAAAACAATTATTTTACAAGGTCGAATTGAAGCTAAAGAAATTTATTTATCCTCAAAATTACCAACACGTTTAAAATCTATTGAAGTAAAAGAAGGTGAAAGTGTAACAAAAGGGCAATTATTGGCTACATTAGAAAGTCCAGAAATTGATGCTAAAGAATTACAAGCTCTTGCTGCAAAAGATGCGGCAAATGCGCAAAAAAATAAAGCTAAAAACGGTGCTAGAAAAGAAGAAATTAATGCTTACAAAAGTCTGTACGAAAAAGCTACTGCTGGCGCAAATGTAATGTTGAAATCATACGAACGTATTGAAAATCTATTTAAAGATGGTGTGGTTTCTGAACAAAAGAAAGATGAAGTTTTTGCTAAAAAAGAAGCTGCTATAAACGATCAGAAAGCTGCTTACAATAAATATCAATTAGCATTGAAAGGTGCAAGAAGTGAAGATATTGAAGCTGCTAGTGCTTTAGTAAGAAGAGCCGAAGGTGCTTTAATTGAATTAGAAAGTTATAAAAGTGAACGTTATATTATAAGTCCCATAAATGCTGAAGTTTTAAACTTTTTACCCGAAGAAGGTGAATTAATTGGTGCTGGTTATCCCGTAGCCCATTTGGTAGATTTATCAAATTCGTATGCAATAGTAAATGTAAAAGAAACGGCTCTTTTCAATTTTAAAAAGGGTTCAACATTTAAAGCAACCATTCCTGCGTTAAAAAACAAAGAAATAACTTTTGAAATTTATTATGTAGCTGCTCTAGGTGATTATGCAACCTGGAATGCAACTAAATCTACTGGAGATTTTGATATTAGAACTTTTGAAATAAAAGCAAGCCCCGTAAATCCAGAAACAGAATTAAGACCAGGAATGAGTCTTTTAATTGATTATTCACAATTTAAAAATTAAAAATGAAGTCGTTTTTACATATTGTAAGACGTGAATTTAGAATGTTATTTCATAACAAGTCTATGTTTATTTTTGCGGTAATATTGCCTTTTGTTTCTATGGCATTTTTTCACACGCTATTATATAATGGTGTGGCCAGAGATTTACCAATTGCGGTTGTTGATTTTGATAATTCGGCTATATCTAGAAATATTATTAGCCAATTAGATGCTACTCCCGAATTAAAAATAGCTTATAAACCTATTAGTCAATTAGAAGGTGAAACATTAATAAAAGAATTAAAAATTTACGGATTAGTTACCATTCCTAAAAATTTGGAAAAGGAATTAAATCAAGGTAAACAAGTTTCAATTATAAACCAATTTAATGGTAATTTATTGTTGCCATCTGGTTTGGAAAATAAAGCTTTTAGAAATGCTATTGGAACAATTTCCGCTGGAATAAATATTAAAAAACAACTAAAAAATGGAATTCCCATAAATCAAGCAAAAGCGAATTATCAACCAATAACTTCTAATAATCATGTGCTTTCAAATCCATACACCAATTATTCCTATTATTTAAACTCTGGTTTTTTAACACTCTTTCTTCAAATATTTGTTATACTAACAACAATTTATTGCTTTGGTAATGATTTAAAATTTAATAAAGGCGAAAAATTATATGCTGTAGGAAAAGGTAATGTAACAACAATTATATTAGGAAAAATAACTCCATATACACTATGGTTTCTGCTAGTTGGACTTATTTTATATTTTACAATGTTTGTTTTTGGAGATTTTCCATTAAATGGTAATAAGGCTGGTGTTTTACTTTCTTTATTACTATTTATACTTGCATCCCAAGCTTTCGCAATACTATTTGTATCAATCAGTAATAGTTTTAGAGAAGCTCTAACTTTTGGGTCAGGATTTGCAGCTGTAAGTTTATCGTTTTCAGGAATTACTTTTCCTATTTTTGGAATGCCTAAAATATTACAATTGGGTAGTCAACTATTTCCCTTTACGCATTTTTTTGAATTATTTATAGATCAAACTCAAAGAGGAATTCCCATTTTTTACTCAATGTATTCAATAACTGCATTAGTACTATTAACCATTGTACCAATATTAATAAGTTATCAAAAACTTAAAAAATTGCTTATAAACGGATCATTTCTTCATCGCATTTAAAAATGAAAAAATTATATAAAAAATACTATCGTGCTGAGGTTTCATTTAAAAATACATTTATTTCGGAATGGAATGCTATAAAGTCAGATAAAGCCGTAATTAGCACTTTCTTTTTGGTAGCCTTTGTTCTATTAATGGTTTATACCTATATCTATACAAAAGAAGTTATTACTGAAGTACCTGTAGCTGTTATAAACCTAGATGCTACCAAAACCAGTAGAGATTATATAGCAATGCTAAATGCATCTGAAGGAATCAAAACAATAACAAGCTATACTGATATACAAGAAGCTAAATTAGATTACTATGCTAAAAAAGTAATGGGAATTGTAATAATTCCAAAAAACTTTGAGAAAGATTTAAGAAGCTCTAAACAAACAACAATAACATCGTTTTCAGATGCATCAAATATGCTCTTTTATAAAAAAGTATTGGTTGATGTTACAGTAACTACAGGGAATTTTAATGCAGGGGTTTTTATAAAAAAAGAAATGTCTAAAGGAACTCCAATAACTATTTCGAAACAAAATTATGTTCCAATACAAACAATTTCTACAAGTTTATTTAATACATCTTCTGGATATGGAACCTATTTAATACCAATAATAACAGCATTAATAATTCAATTAGTAATATTAATGGGGATTGGAATTCTAAATGGATCTAGAAAAGAAGACAAAACAATACATTCCAATTTCCCAAGATTATTGCACAAAGGGGGTACAATTCCAGTATTATTAGCAAAATCTAGTTTATACTCTTTAATATTTGCAGTAATTCTTCCAATTCAAATAGGAATCATATATACTATATTTTCAATTCCAATACGCACATCACTATTACTAGTATATCTTTTTTCAATACCATATTTGACTTCAGTAATCTTTTTAGGAATAGCAATTAGCGCATTTTTTAAAAGAAGAGAAGACTCCATCGTATTTTTAGTATTATTATCAATTCCTTCATTAATGCTAAGTGGATTGTCTTTCCCTATGGAAGGGTTTTCAAGTTTCTATCAACAATTGGCTAAACTATTACCTTCAACATCAGGAATCACAGGTTTCGTAAAATTAACACAAATGGAAGCTTCTTTTAATCAAGTACTAAACGATTGGTACCATTTATGGTTGTTAACAATTATATATTTTTTCTGTGCAGCAATTACTCTTAAAGTGAGAGCTTCTAGAGAAAAAACGAAACTAAGAAATCAATAGAATAACAACTTTTAAAATACACGCAAATACAGATACAAATTAAAATAAAATCTTATTTAAGACAAAAATAATTATACTCTATACAAATCTGGTTTCCAGTTCTTGATAGATTTTTTAATGTCTTTTTCTGAAAGATTCTCTTTTACAGCTCTTTCTGCCAATTCAACATACTCTTCATCTGAAGCAAAACGTAAACCTATAATTTGACGCATAGTCAATTTTGAATTTAGTGCCTTACCTGTTAATAAATAGTATCTGAAATTCTCTTCAGCTTTAATAGCTCTATCCTGTGCTTTCAGAGCAAATGCTCTTGTAAAATACATAAAGAATAAAAAAATTAATGGAATAAGCACTAACAAAGAAGCTCCATATATATCTTCATCAATTGCTTTTATTAAATTTCTTATAGCACCTATTAATAAAGCTACAATTGCTAAAAATAAAATACCGTGAAATCCAAGAACCATTTTACTATGGTTACTGTAGTTTTGTTGTTTCATAAATATAATTTTAAAAGTTAATTACCATAAATATAGTCATTATAAATTACTATTATTTTAAAATAAGGCGAAAAAAAAACCTTCAATAATTAAATTGAAGGTTTTTCAA
>CBDUKG010000108.1:0-7610 GCA_965367745.1 uncultured Flavobacteriaceae bacterium
AAAATAGATTTCTCTGTTTTTGAAGAAAAAGATATTATCAAGTATTTATTCTCTGAAAATATAGCAATTGTTTTCCAAGCCAAAGATGATGCTATTGTTGAAAGTAAATTAGCTGAAAATAATATTGAAGTTTATAAATTAGGAACTGTAACAAAAGAAGAAACGTTAGATTTTGGACCTTGTAAATTAGACATTCCAACATACAGAGACATTTGGTATAAAACATCTTACTTATTAGATGATAAACAAACTGCAAACGGATTGGCGAAAGATCGTTTTGAGAATTATAAAACGCAACCGTTAAATTATACATTCCCAAGTCAATTTACTGGAAAACTTCCAGTGATTGATGCTACTAAACCACGTCCAAAAGCGGCTATTATTCGCGAAAAAGGAAGTAATAGTGAGCGTGAAATGGCAAACGCCATGTACTTAGCTGGTTTTGATGTAAAAGATGTGCATATGACCGATTTAATTTCTGGTCGTGAAAACTTAGAAGATATTCAGTTTATTGGTGCTGTTGGTGGTTTCTCTAACTCAGATGTATTAGGTTCTGCAAAAGGTTGGGCTGGTGCATTTTTATACAATGAAAAGGCAAAAACTGCTTTAGATAACTTCTTTAAAAGAGAAGATACGCTATCTGTTGGTATTTGTAATGGTTGCCAGTTATTTATGGAATTAGAAGTGATCAATCCAGAGCACGATGTACACGGAAAAATGTTGCATAACGATTCATACAAGCACGAAAGTAACTTTACTTCTGTAACTATTCAAGAAAACAAATCTGTAATGCTTTCTAGCTTAGCTGGAAGTACTTTAGGAGTATGGATTTCACACGGTGAAGGAAAGTTTAATTTACCAATGGAAGAATCAGCATACAATATTGTAGCTAAATATGGTTATGATGCGTATCCTGCAAATCCTAATGGTTCTGATTTCAATACTGCTATGTTATGTTCTAAAGATGGTCGTCATTTAGTAATGATGCCTCATATTGAACGTTCAACTTTCCAATGGAACTGGGCTAATTATCCTGCTGGAAGAAAAGATGAAGTTTCACCTTGGGCTGAAGCTTTCGTGAATGCTAGAAAATGGATTGAGACCGCAAAATAAATCAAAAAACCTAACAGGTTTTGAAGTTTGTTAGTTTTTTTAATTGATGATAACAATAAAAAAAAGCAGCCAATTGGCTGCTTTTTTTATTATAATTTTTTAGCGTTTTTTGCTTTTTGCTTAGTAAGTGCTATTTTAATTACCTCGCTCATATCAGAAACATAATGAAATGTTAGTCCTTTTAAATAAGACTCTTTTATTTCTATTATATCTTTTTCATTGTCCTTACACAAAATAATTTCACTAATATTTGCTCTTTTAGCAGCTAATATTTTTTCTTTAATACCACCTACTGGCAATACCTTGCCTCTTAAAGTAATTTCACCTGTCATTGCTAATTTTGATTTAACTCTACGTTGTGTAAATACCGAAACTAAAGACGTTAACATTGAAACTCCGGCGCTTGGGCCATCTTTTGGTGTAGCACCCTCCGGCACATGAATATGCACCTTGTACTCGTCTAATATTTTAGGGTCAATATCAAAATCTTCTGCATTTGCTCTAATATATTCCATGGCAATTGTTGCAGATTCTTTCATTACTTTTCCAATATTACCGGTAATTGAAAGTCCTTTTCCTTTGGAAACAATAGATTCTATAAATAAAATATCACCACCAACACTTGTCCAAGCTAACCCTGTAACGACTCCTGCAACATCATTGCTCTCGTATTTGTTACGCTCTAAATGTGAAGCTCCTAAAACTTTTTCAATAGTTTCATTGGTAATTTTAACATCATACGTTTCTTCCATTGCAATAGATTTGGCAGCATAACGTACCATTTTAGCAATTTGCTTTTCTAAACCTCTAACACCAGATTCTCGTGTATAGGCAACAACAATTTTTTCTAATTGTCGCTTCCCTATTTGAACATGTTTAGTTGTTAAACCATGTTCTTTTAATTGTTTTGGTAATAAATGACGTTTGGCTATTTCTACTTTTTCTTCAATAGTATATCCAGAAACATTTATAATTTCCATTCTATCGCGTAATGCCCACGGAATAGTTGACAAACTATTTGCAGTAGCCACAAATAATACTTTAGAAAGGTCGTAATCCATTTCTAAATAATTATCGTGAAAAGCTGTATTTTGCTCAGGATCAAGAACTTCTAACATAGCTGAAGATGGATCTCCATTATGACTTGAAGAAGCCAATTTATCAATCTCATCTAATACAAAAACTGGATTGGAAGTTCCTGCTTTTTTTAAATCTTTAATAATTCTTCCTGGCATTGCACCAATATATGTTTTTCTATGTCCTCTAATTTCTGCTTCATCTCTAACTCCACCTAAAGACATTCTCACATATTTTCTTCCTAAAGATTCTGCAATAGATTTCCCTAGAGAAGTTTTACCAACACCTGGAGGACCGTATAAACAGATAATAGGAGATTTCATATCACCTTTTAGTTTTAAAACAGCTAAATGCTCAATAATACGTTCTTTCACTTTTTCTAAACCAAAGTGATCACGATCTAATATTTTTTGAGCTCGTTTTAAATCAAATTTATCTTTAGAATATTCATTCCAAGGTAAATCTAGTAATAAATCTAAGTAATTGCGTTGCACTGAATATTCTGCAACCTGCGGATTCATTCTTTGCAGGCGTCCTAATTCTTTATCAAAAGTTTCTTTAACTTCTTTGCTCCATTTTTTTGATTTTGCTTTTACACGCATTTCATCTAACTCCTCATCATAAGAAACGCCACCTAATTCTTCTTGAATGGTTTTTAATTGTTGGTGTAAATAGTATTCACGTTGCTGTTGATCCATATCAGAACGTGTTTTAGACTGAATTACATTGCGCAACTCTAGACGCTGCAACTCTTCATCCATCTTTTTTAAAGTCAATAATGCTCTTTCTTTTAAATTTTCTGTTTCTAACAACTCTTGTTTTTCTGAAACATTTAAATTCATGTTTGAAGAAACAAAATTGATTAAAAAAGGCTTACTTTCTATGTTTTTTATAGCAAATGAAGCTTCAGAAGGTAAGTTTGGATTCTCTTTAATTATACGAATCGCCATTTCCTTAATTGAATCTATAATAGCTTCAAATTCAGGCTCGCGCTCTTCAGATCTATCTTCTTTTCTTGGTTTAGTTATTGCCTGTAAATAAGGTTCTTCTTGAACAAAACTATCTATTTCAAAAGGTTTTTTACCTTGAATTATAACAGTTGTATTTCCGTCAGGCATTTTTAACATGCGTAAAATACGTGCAACGGTTCCAACTCTATGAACATCATTAATTGTTGGATCTTCTATAGATTCGTTTTTTTGTGCTACTACACCAATTATTTTATTTCCTTTATTTGCTTCTTTTATAAGTTGAATAGATTTATCTCTACCAGCAGTAATAGGAATTACAACTCCTGGAAACAAAACAGTATTTCGTAAAGGTAAAATTGGAAGTATATCTGGCACATCTTCTTTATTTATTTCCTCTTCATCTTCTGGGGTCATTAAAGGAATTAAATCGGCATCTTCATCTAAAATATGTTGAAGTGACATATTGTCTAAGTTTAAAAATTTTGATTTACTCATAGTATATTTTGGGTCATTTTGTCATTTAAAATTTTAGAAAAACTAAAACCCATATAACAAAATTATTTTAAAATTCTGATTATCAATTTATTAAATAAACAACCACTTAGTTGTTTACTTATAAATTTCAATAGTTATGCCAAATAAGTAACCTCTTTGCATAATATTTTTAGTAAATTTATGTAAAACTGTAACAGTTTAAAATAATAAGTGTCTTTTTAATAGAAATCAGATTTTTGAAGCCAGTAGATCAACATACTAACGTACTTATAGAACGCTGTAAAAAGGGAGATAAAGCTGCTCAATTTACCATCTATAAACAATATTATAAAGCAATGTATAATACTGCTTTAAGAATTGTGAACGATAGTTTTGAAGCCGAAGATGTAATGCAAGAATCGTTTTTAGCAGCTTTTACAAAATTACATACGTTTAGTAAAACTGTAACATTCGGCGCTTGGTTAAAAAGAATAGTAATTAACAAAAGTATTACAGCTTTAAAGAAAAATAATAAACTAGAAACTGTTTCTATTGATAAAGTTTTAGTAAAAGAAGTTGATGAAGAATCGGAACATTACAGCGGTTTAAATGTAAAAGAGATTTTATCTAAAATGAATGAATTAAAAAACAATTATAAAGTAACATTAACACTTCATTTAATTGAAGGTTATGATTATGAAGAGATTGCTCAAATATTGGAAATTTCTTATGAAAATAGTAGAACTACCATATCAAGAGCAAAAAATAAATTAAGACAACTTTTATCTTACGAAAATGAAAGACAATTTAGATAACATATTTAAAAACTTAGAAGGTGAATTTGATATTGAAGAACCAACTATTGGTCATTTTAATAGGTTTGAAGCTAAATTAAATCAAACTAAAACTTCAAAACCAAAAAACAATTTTAAATTCTATTCCTTTATTGCAGTTGCAGCATCTATTGTATTGATTTTTGGAATTTGGTTGGGTGCTTCGTTTTCAAACAAAGGTATGCAATTGGCTAATGTTTCAACCGAGATGGCGGAAACTCAAAGTTATTTTGTGAGCACTATTCAAAAAGAACTTTCACTTATTGAAGACCAACGAAACAGTACAACAGAGCAACTAATTAACGATGCTTTAGATCAATTAAAAAAACTAGAACAACAATACAACCTGCTTACTTTAGAGCTCAAAGAAAGTACGGAAGACAAGCGCATTATTTATGCAATGATTACTAATTTTCAACAACGTATAGATATTTTGCAAAGTGTATTAAATCAAATAAAAGATGTAAAACAATTAAAAACACAAGAAAATGAAAACTATGTATAAAATATTACTCATATTTATTTTAATTCCATTAACAATTTCTGCTACAGAAAGAAAGGGAAAATACACCAAGAACAAGGTGCTTACTAAAGAATATAGTGTAAATGAAAACGCCACATTAAATGTGTCTAACAAATACGGAAATATAGGTATTGCTACTTGGAATGAAAACAGAATTGTTATTAAAGTAAGTATTACTACCAATGGCGATGATGAAGAAAAAGTTGCAAAACGCTTAGAACAAATTGATGTTGTATTTAATGGAAATGCAACTAATGTTTCGGCAAAAACTAGTATTGAAAAAAATTCCAGCTCTTGGAATTTATGGGGAAAAAAGAACAATGTAAATATGGAAATTAATTATTTAATTCAAATGCCTATTAGCAATAATGTTGTTTTAAATAATGATTATGGAGCCATATCTTTAGATAAATTAGAAGGAAGCGCTGAAATTAATTGCGATTATGGTAAAATTACTATTGGCGAATTGTGGAATACAAATAATTCCATAAATATTGATTACACCAATAAATCTACTATCGAACGATTGGAAGGCGGAGCAGTAAATGCTGATTATTCTACGCTTCATATAGAAAAATCTAACAGAATTGATTTGAATGCAGATTATTCGCATATGTCATTTGGAATGGTAGCTGTTTTAGACTATAACTGTGATTACGGAAGTTTAAAAATTGGTGATTCTGGTAATGTTATAGGAAATAGTGATTATATGCATACTTCCGTTGAAAAATTAAGAGGAACTGGTGATTTTGATATGGATTATGGTTCTTTAAAAATTGAAGAATTAGGAAAAGAGTTTAAAAATATTACTATAAAATCTTCGTATACCAACACTAAAATTGGTGTACATCCTGATGCTAATTTTACACTAAATGCGACTTTAAACTATGGTAGTTTAAGGTATAATAATGGTTTTATTATGAATAAAGAAATTATAAAAAGTAGCTCTAAGTATTATGAAGGATATTATAATTCTAATAATACAACTAGCAATATTACAATAAAATCCAGTTATGGAACAATAACATTCTACTAATTAAAAAAACTAAACTATGATCTTTTCAAAAACAATAAAACGCAATGTATCTCTATCAAAAATTGCAATAACAATGGTGTCGCTATTTTTTGTAAGTACAACTATAAATGCACAATACTTTCAAAAAAAAGTTAAAGGAAACGGAGCTATTACAACTACAACCAGAACTATTTCTAATTATAATGAAATTGGTGTGGCAGGTTCTTTTGAAGTAACACTGGTAAAAGGGAAAGAAGGTGAAATTACCATAAAATCTGATGAAAATTTATTAGAGTATATAGTAACTGAAGTTAAAAAAGGAAATTTATCAATTAAAACTAAAAAAGGCTACCAACTTAGATCTAAACAAAAAATAGAAATCACAGTTCCTTTTAATGATATTGAAGGCGTATCTCTTGCTGGTTCAGGTAATATTTACTCCAATGATGAAATAAAATCTAACGAGTTAAAATTAAGCCTTGCAGGTTCTGGAAATATGGATTTAAAAGTTTCTGCTAAAGATTTAGATACAAATATTGCTGGTTCTGGAAACATGACACTTAATGGAAATACAGATGATTTTGAGTGTAGCATTGCAGGTTCTGGAAATTTAAATGGCTACAATCTTAAAACAAGTATTGCAAATGTAAAAATTGCAGGTTCTGGAAATGTAAAAATTGACATTTCAAATGAAGTTCACGCAAAAATTGCAGGTTCTGGAAATGTGTTATATACAGGAAATCCTGAAATTGTAAAATCTAAATCTGTAGGTTCTGGATCCGTTAAGAAGAAAAATTAAACTTGATTACTAAAACGGTTTTAATAGTATTAAAATCTTAGTTCGAAATTAAGACCTCTTATCTCTTTTAAATAAAAACACCTCCAATTTGGAGGTGTTTTAAAGTTATACAGTTTTTACAATACTGCTTTCAATACTATTTAAATATCATCATTAAAAGGATATGAAGCATTGTTTACACAATTTAAAATTCTTGCTTTTTCTCTATTATCTATTAGTTTGTATTTAAACCACCAGTTGTTTACAATAATATACATTTTACTTTTAAAACGGTTGGTTCTACGCTGGTCTGTTACACCCTCCATTGCATTTACCAACGCAATTACAGCATCAACTTCATCCATCATGTTTTTTCCTCGTTTTACCATCATATTTTCAACATCTGGCCCACAGTTATCTATTATTATATTTCTATACATGTTAGAGAATGGCACTAAGTCTACTGCATCTAATATTCCGTCATTATCATCGTCATCATCGCAAACATCTCCTTCTCCATCATTATCATGATTCGCTTGATTCGTATTTGGTGTTAATGGACAGTTATCTCTGTTATCTCTTATCCTATCGTTATCATCATCACCATCACAAGCATTTCCTTGTCCATCATCATCAGTATCTAGCTGGTCTGGATTGTATGTGGTCGGACAATTATCTACATCTCCACAAATACCATCGTTATCAATATCATTATCTGGATCATTTGGACACGTATCACAAACATCTCCTATACCATCACCATCTGCATCAGCTTGGTCTGCATTGGCTGTATTTATACAATTATCATCTAAATCACATACGCCAT
>CBDUKG010000109.1:0-7563 GCA_965367745.1 uncultured Flavobacteriaceae bacterium
AGTACTTTGGTTGCTTGTTTGGACCCGGGTTCGATTCCCGGCGTCTCCACTATTTAATTTCATAAACCCATATAAGGAATGGGTTTTAACTTTTTATTTTTAAAAAATTAACTTCTCCAATTCCTTTGTCATTTCTACTATTTAAATAATTCTGGCAATTTTATTTTAACGATAATCAAAATAAAATTATTTATTTTCAGATAAAATCAGGAAATATTAGTATAATTCCAAACTATAAAATTAAATTTAGATTTTTAAAACAATTCATTAATACCTTTTTGCAAACTTTAAATATTTCAAATGAATCCTATTTTAATATTAATAATTATTGCATCCTATTTTGGCTTATTATTACTAATCTCATATTTCACATCAAAAAACACAAGTGACGATTCTTTCTTTACTGGAGATAGAAAATCACCTTGGCAATTGGTGTCATTTGGAATGGTTGGGGCTGCGCTTTCTGGTGTTACTTTCGTCTCAATTCCAGGAATGGTAAGTAATAATTATTTTTATTATTTACAGTTTGTACTTGGTAATGTGGTCGGGTATGTTTTTATTACTTATGTGCTTATCCCAATTTATTACAACTTAAAATTAGTGTCTATTTATACCTATTTAGAATCCAGGTTTGGTATAAAAACCTACAAAACAGGTTCGCTATTTTTCTTAGTTTCACAATCTTTTGGCGCAGCACTTCGTTTATTATTAGCAGCTAAAATTTTACAATATGCCGTTTTTGATTACTTTAAAATTCCTTTTTTTGTTACAGTTATCATTATCTTAGTTTTAATATGGCTGTACACAAATAAATCTGGAATTAAAACCATCGTTTGGACAGATTCACTTCAAACATTTTTCTTAATAATGGCTGCTATTATCTCAATTTACGTTGTGAAAGATGCGTTAAGTTTAAGTTTATCTGAAACATTTATATCAGTTACAAACCATAAATATTTTAAGATTTTTGATTGGGATTTTCATTCTGGAAGTAACTTTTTTAAGCAATTTATATCAGGGATTTTAATTGCAATTGCAATGATGGGATTAGATCAAAATATGATGCAAAAAACGCTCACTTGCAAAAACAAAAAAGAAGCACAAAATAACGCCCTTACATTTAGTTTAATTTTAGCTGTTACACAATTTCTGTTTCTAGGTTTGGGAATTATGCTGTATTTATATGCAGAAAATAAAGGAATACAACTAGAAATGGAAAATGGTAAATTTGTAAACACCGATAATTTATTTCCACAACTATCTTTAAATCATTTTGGAACTTTAGCAAGTATTAGTTTTATATTAGGAATTACGGCTGCTGCTTTTTCAAGTGTAGATTCCGCTTTAACAGCTTTAACAACATCTTTTACACACGATTTTTTAGCCATTCAGAATAAAAATTCTAAACAAAAAAAACGTATTAAAAATAATGTGCTTTTAGGATTTTCAACATTAATATTTATAATAATAATGTTATTTTCTGAAAGTAAAGGCGATATAATTTCAACAATATTTAAAGTTGCTGGCTACACTTACGGTCCATTATTAGGACTGTATTTATTGGGGATTTTCACCAAAATTAAAATAAAAGACAACGCTGTACCTTACATTTGCATTGCAATGCCATTTGTAACATATTACCTAAATAATTTATTTATCACCAAATTTTCTTTTGATTTAGGGTTTATGAATATCTTGGTAAATGCGCTTTTAACCATTGTATGTTTAATTATTGTTAAAAAACAAGATGAAAAATAAACCAACAACAGAACAAGCTTCAAATTATAATAATCTTGAAAAAATGAGCACTTTTGAATTGCTCTCAAAAATAAATGCTGAAGATAAAACCGTTCCAAATGCCATAGAAAAAATACTTCCTTCCATAGAAAAATTAGTAACTAATATTTATACTAAAATGAAATATGGCGGACGCCTTTTTTACATTGGAGCTGGAACAAGTGGAAGATTGGGGGTTTTAGACGCTTCAGAATGCCCTCCAACTTTTGGTGTTCCCCACAATTGGGTAATCGGATTAATTGCTGGCGGCGATTCTGCACTTAGAAAAGCTGTTGAAAATGCTGAAGATGACACTACTTTAGCTTGGGAAGATTTAAAAAATTATAATATCACGGACAAAGATGTTTTGGTTGGAATTGCAGCTTCTGGAACAACACCTTACGTTATTGGAGGGCTTAAAACTGCCAAACAACATAATATTGTTACAGGTTGTATTGTGTGTAATCCCAATAGTCCTTTAGCCAACGTTGCTGATTTTCCTATTGAAATTGTTGTGGGTCCAGAATTTGTAACTGGAAGTACTCGAATGAAATCTGGAACTGCACAAAAATTAGTATTAAATATGATTACCACTTCTGTAATGATTAAACTGGGAAGAGTAAAAGATAACAAAATGGTTCACATGCAATTATCCAATGCAAAATTGGTAAATCGCGGCGAGTTAATGTTAATGGATGAATTACACATCAATCAAGAGTTGGCGGCTAAACTTTTACAGCAATATAAAAGTGTGAAAAATGCTTTAGATAATTATAAAAAATAATTTTTTATTGAATGAAAAATAATACAAAATACTGTATTGGTGTTATGAGCGGCACTTCTTTAGATGGTTTAGATATTGCATATATCAAACTTAATTCTGAAGTTTCATATCAGTTTAAAATACTTAAAGCTGTTACAATTCCATACCATCCAGATTGGAAAAAAGCACTAAAAAACGGATTTCACTTATCTGGTGAGGCGCTTACTAAACTCGATGCCGAATATGGTATTTATTTAGGTAAAACTATCAACAAATTTATTGCTGAGAATAATATTGAAAACATAAATTTTATAGCTTCTCACGGACATACAATTTACCACAATCCAAGCGAAAGTTACACACTTCAAATTGGAAATGGCCCATACATTAATACCATTACTGGTTTAAAAACAATTTGCGATTTTCGCACACAAGATGTTGCATTGGGCGGACAAGGTGCTCCATTAGTTCCTATTGGGGATTTATTATTATTTTCTGAATACGATTATTGTTTAAATTTAGGCGGATTTTCAAATATTTCAATGGATGAAAACAACCAACGGATTGCTTTTGATATTTGCCCTGTAAATATTATTATGAACCATTATGTTTCATCTTTAAATATGGAATATGACGATAAAGGAAAATTGGCTTCCAAAGGAACTATTGAAGAAAGCCTATTAAAAGAACTAAATTCCTTACCATTTTATAATGCTATAAAACCAAAATCTTTAGGTTATGAATTTATAGTTGAAACAGTTTTCCCCATAATTAATAAGTACAACCTAGAGATAAAAGATATTTTAAGAACTTTTATTGAACATATTGCACAGCAAATAGCTAAAAAAATAGTTTCAGATGCTTCAAAAAGAATGTTAATTACTGGAGGTGGCGCATACAATACTTTTTTAATAGACAGATTAAAAGAGTACACTAAAATCGAAATAATAATACCTAAAGATAGCATTGTAAACTACAAAGAAGCGTTGGTTTTTGGTTTACTAGGTTTTTTAAAAATTGAAGGAAAAAACAATTGTTTAAAAAGTGTTACTGGAGCAATTAAAGATCACAGTAGCGGAATTATTTACAATTCTTAATACATTTATTTTATGCATTCTAAAACAATAGATTTCAACAAAATATCCACTAAATTATCTGGTGAATTATTTTTTGATAATTTACATAAAAGTTTATATGCTACAGATGCTTCCGTGTATAGAAAAATTCCATTAGGAGTTGCATATCCTAAAAATAATGAAGATTTAAAAACACTTATCCAGTTTGCTTCAGAAAATAACATCACGTTAATTCCAAGAGCAGCGGGCACATCTTTGGCAGGTCAATGTGTTGGTGATGGTTTGGTAGTAGATATTTCTAAACATTTTACTAAAATCTTAGCTTTCAATGAACATAAAAGAGAGGTTACAATTCAACCAGGAGTTATTAGAGATGAATTAAATGATTTTTTAAAACCTTACGGACTTTTTTTTGGTCCAAATACTTCCACTAGTAATAGATGTACTATTGGCGGTATGGTTGGTAATAACTCATCTGGAACAACTTCAATAAAATATGGTGTTACAAGAGATAAAGTACTCGAATTAAAAACTATTTTAAGTGATGGTTCCGAAGTGATTTTTAATTCATTAAATTCTGAAGAGTTACATAAAAAACTAATTGGCAATTCATTAGAAAGCAAAATTTACACTTCTATTTTTAATGAATTATCTAACAAAGCAAATCAGCAGGAAATCTTAAAAGAGTTTCCTGAAAAAAATATTCACAGAAGAAATAATGGTTATCCTATTGATGAACTTTTAAGTTATGAAGGTTTTGGAGGCACAAGTCAAACCATAAATTTAGCAACCTTGCTAACAGGAAGTGAAGGAACTTTAGCATTTACGACCGAGATAACTTTAAAATTAGATACGCTTCCTCCTTCAAAAAATATAATGGTGGCATCACATTTTAACAGTATTCAAGAAAGTATGGAAGCTGTTGTAATTGCAATGAAACACAATCTATTTACCTGCGAACTTATGGATAAAACCATTTTAGATTGCACTAAAAACAATAGAGAACAGTTTAAAAACAGGTTTTTTGTTGAAGGTGATCCAAAAGCAATATTAATGCTTGAAATCTGTACAGATTCCAATGATGAATCTAACAAATTAGCTGATGATTTAATTAATGATTTAAAAGAAAACAAATTAGGATATGCATTCCCAAAATTAATAAATAGTGATATTGAAAAAGCGGTTAACTTGCGTAAAGCTGGTTTGGGTTTGTTAGGAAATATTGTTGGTGATAATAAAGCGGTGGCTTGTATTGAAGATACAGCAGTTGAAGTAAAAGATTTACCAAATTATATTGCTGAATTCACTATAATGATGGCAGATTTTGGGCAAGAGGCTGTGTACTATGCACACGCTGGTGCTGGGGAATTACATTTACGCCCAATTTTAAATTTAAAACAGCAAGAAGATGTTGTTTTATTTAGAGAAATTACTTCTAAAACAGCAGCATTAGTCAAAAAATATGGTGGTTCATTTAGTGGAGAACATGGTGATGGAATTGTAAGAGCTGAGTTTATTCCTAAAATGATTGGCGCAAAAAATTACGAACTTTTAAAACGTATAAAACACACTTTCGATCCAAATAATATTTTCAACAAAGGAAAAATTATTGATCCTTTTCCAATGGATGAAAGCTTGCGTTATGAGATTGGCAGAAAAGAACCTGAAATTAAAACCATTCAAGATTTTTCTGACAGTTTAGGGATCTTAAGAGCAACAGAAAAATGTAATGGTTCTGGAGATTGCAGAAAACTTCCAGAAGCTGGTGGAACCATGTGTCCGAGCTACAGAGCAACCCGAAACGAAAAAGATTCCACACGTGCTAGAGCAAACTTACTTCGTGAATTTTTAACAAATTCTGAACAAGAAAATAAATTCAATCATAAAGAATTATACGATGTTTTTGATTTGTGTTTAAGTTGTAAAGCCTGTGCAAGTGAATGTCCAAGTAATGTAGATGTTGCAGCTTTAAAAGCTGAGTTTTTACATCAATATTATAAAGAAAATGGCATTCCATTTAGAACCAAAATGTTTGCAGAAAATGTAAAGTGGAATAAAATAGGTAGCCTCTCTCCTACTTTTACTAACTTGATTTTAAACACAACACTCACAAAAAAACTCATAGGAATTGCAACAGAAAGAAGCATCCCTAAATTAGCAAAAACCTCCGTTTATAGTTGGTACAAAAGAAACAAAAAAAGATTGCTAGCACAACCCGTAAAATTTGGCGAATTATTTTTATTTGTTGATGAATTTACAAACTATTACGACTCAAATATTGGTATTGATACCATTGAATTATTAACCAAATTAGGCTACCAAGTAATTATCACAAAACACGAGGAAAGTGGAAGAAGTTTTATTTCAAAAGGAATTTTAGATAAAGCAAAAGAAATTGCTGATTTTAATGTGAATTTTTTTAAAAATAGTATCACAAAAGAAACGCCTTTAGTTGGCATAGAGCCTTCTGCAATTTTATCTTTTAGAGATGAGTATTTAAGATTGGCTGATGATAAAACTTCTGCTAAAGAAATTGCAAAAAACACATTTACTATTGAAGAGTTTATAAAACAAGAATTTGAGAAAAATAATATCACTTCTAAAAGTTTTACAACCAAATCAGCAACTTTAAAAATACATGGTCATTGTCAGCAAAAATCATTGAGTAGTTCTGAACCAACTTTTAAAATGTTGTCAATTCCAAAAAATTATGATGTTACTATTATAAGTTCTGGATGTTGTGGTATGGCAGGATCTTTTGGATACGAAAAAGAACATTATAAAATAAGTATGCAAGTTGGTGAAGATACCTTATTTCCGAAAATTAGAAATACAGATAAAAATACAATTATAGTTGCTTCAGGGACAAGTTGTAGGCATCAAATTAAAGATGGAACTAACAGAAATTCGGAACATCCAATAACAATTTTAAAGGGAGCTTTATTATAAAATGAAATCGATTTCGTAAGTACTATTTTTTTATAAAAAAATTTCAATTAACTTACTTATATTCAATTAATTACAAAACCTAATTAATACTACCTACTATTTAAACTTAAGTTTTAAGGTTTTTTTAACAAAACACGCAGATTTTTTATAAATAAATTTGTACATTTGTATTTGATGAGTTGAAAGACTTATCAATCTTTTTCATAGCAATTTTCCTCACTCATTTTTGAGTGAGGTTTCTTTTTTTATAAACCTTCCTTTTTTTCTAGTACCTTTGCCTTTCGAAAAACAGAAAATATGCTTTTTAACATTTCATATACAGAATGGGTTGGCTATATAGCATCCCTAGCACTTATTATTTCATTTTTAATGAAAAATCTATCAACACTTCGGATTATAAACTCTATTGGAGCTATATTATTTGTTGTTTACGGTATTATGTTAGCTATATCTTGGCCAATTATTATCACCAACGCTTTTATTCTAATGGCAAATATTTACTATTTAACCATAAAAAGAAAACAAGCTATTAAAGAACATAACTAAAAAATCTAAAATTGAAACGTATAATTGTTTCTGTTACAAACGACTTAACCACAGACCAGCGTGTAGATAAAGTTTGCAATACTTTATCTAAAATGGGGTTTAAAGTTTTACTGATTGGTAGAAAATTTAAAAACAGTGAAAAATTAAATAGAAACTATAATACATTTCGATTTAAACTTTTATTTAATAAAGGTTTTTTATTTTATGCAGAATACAATTTACGCTTATTCTTTAAATTATTTTTCATAAAAAAAGAAATTTTATTAAGTAACGATTTAGATACATTGCTACCTAATTATTTAATCAGTAAAATATTTAAAACAAAATTAGTTTATGATAGTCACGAACTTTTTACAGAAGTTCCTGAATTAATAAACAGACCCTTTGTTCAAAATTTTTGGTTAACAATTGAAAAGAATATACTTCCAAATATTAAGAATTGTTATACAGTAA
>CBDUKG010000110.1:0-7516 GCA_965367745.1 uncultured Flavobacteriaceae bacterium
TTAGATAAATTAGATAAAGCTTATGGAAAAGGAACAGTAATGAAAATGGGAGATGTTGCAATAGATAATATTGAGGCAATTTCTACAGGATCTCTAGGATTAGATTTAGCATTAGGTGTTGGTGGGTATCCAAGAGGTAGAGTTATTGAAATATATGGGCCAGAATCTTCGGGTAAAACAACATTAGCATTACACGCAATTGCTGAAGCTCAAAAAGCTGGTGGTATTGCCGCTTTTATTGATGCAGAACACGCTTTTGACCGTTTTTACGCACAAAATTTAGGAATAGATATTGATAATTTAATTATTTCTCAACCAGATCACGGTGAACAAGCATTAGAAATTGCAGACAATTTAATTAGTTCTGGAGCAATAGATATTGTTGTAATTGATTCGGTAGCGGCCTTAACACCAAAAAGTGAAATTGAAGGCGAAATGGGAGATTCTAAAATGGGATTGCACGCTCGTTTAATGTCGCAAGCACTTAGAAAATTAACAGGAACTATACATAAAACAAAATGTACAGTTATATTTATCAACCAGTTACGTGAAAAAATTGGTGTAATGTTCGGGAATCCAGAAACTACTACTGGTGGTAATGCTCTAAAGTTTTACGCATCGGTTCGTTTAGATATTAGAAGGAGAACACAAATTAAAGATGGAGATAAAGTTATTGGAAATAGTACCAAAGTTAAAGTGGTAAAAAATAAAGTAGCTCCACCTTTTACAATTGCTGAATTTGATATTATGTACGGAAAAGGAGTTTCTAAAACAGGTGAAATACTTGATTTAGGAGTTGAATTTGGGATTGTTAAAAAAAGTGGTTCTTGGTTTAGTTATGGCGATACAAAATTAGGACAAGGACGTGATGCAGTAAAAGCATTAATAGCAGATAATCCTGATCTAGCGGAAGAATTAGAAACAAAAATTAAAGAAGCTATTAATAATCAAGACTAAGATTAATAATCCTTTTTTAAAAAAATTATAAGAGTCTATTTGAAAAAATTATTTTTGAATAGGCTTTTTTAGTTGTGTGTTGACACTCCTACAAAGGATGATAAACCTTTAGCTTTAAGGTGGCTAATCTATAACAAGTTTTTAAAAACGTTAAAAACAAAACAACCTAAAAACCTTGCTGATTAAAATAATAGTCTATTTTTGACATAATATTTAAATATTAAAATAGCAGTATTTAAAACTTTGAAAACAAACAACATAAAAACACTTATAGGAAGAACAGATATTGTTGATTTTCCAAAATTAGAATTATTTGGAATTGATATTAAAGTAGATTCTGGCGCATATACTTCTAGTTTTCATTGTCATCATATTGAAGTTGAAAACGAAGTACTAAAATGTCAGTTTTTAGATCCTAAACATGATAAGTATCACGAAAAGTATTTTTACTTTAAAGAGTTTATTCAAAAAAATGTAAAAAGTTCAAACGGAAGTATAGAAAATCGATTTATAATTGAAACAGAAATTCTTATTTTTAATGAAATTCATAATATAGAATTATCATTAACAGAAAGAGGATCTATGATGTATCCGGTGCTTTTAGGAAGAAAATTTTTATCAAAAAAATTTATTATAGACACCGCAAAAAAGAATATATCCTTCAAAAAAATTAATTCAAAAAATCAATAACATGAGACTAGCATGCTAAAAAGTTTATCATCTAATTGAATGACTAATAGCAAATAGCATGTGACCTTTTAAAAAAATAATATATACACATGAAAATTGTTGTTTTATCACGCAATCCAAATTTATATTCAACAAAGAGATTAGTTGAAGCTGGAAAAAAAAGAAATCATGAAATGTTAATAATAGATCACACTAAGTGTGATATTATTATTGAAAGAAAAAAACCAGCCATACGCTATAAACACGAACTAATAACTGATGTTGATGCCGTAATACCAAGAATTGGAGCATCTGTTACTTTTTTTGGAACTGCCGTTGTACGTCAGTTTGAAATGATGAAAGTTTTTACCGCAGTAGAATCTCAAGCATTAATGCGTTCGCGTGATAAATTGAGAAGCTTACAAGTACTTTCTAGAGCAGGTTTGGGTTTACCTAAAACAGTGTTTACCAACTATTCTAAAAATGTAGAAGATGTAATTAAAAGTGTGGGTGGAGCTCCATTAGTTATTAAATTGTTAGAAGGTACCCAAGGTTTGGGTGTTGTTCTGGCTGAAACCCATACTGCTGCAGAATCGGTATTAGAAGCTTTTAACGGTTTAAAAGCACGTGTAATAGCACAAGAGTTTATTAAAGAAGCAAAAGGAGCAGATATTCGCGTTTTTGTAGTTGATGGCGTTGTTGTTGGTGCCATGAAACGACAAGGAAAAGAAGGAGAATTTCGTTCAAATTTACATCGTGGTGGTACAGCTGAAATTTTTGAATTATCGGTTGATGAAGAAAATGCAGCATTAAAAGCAGCAAGGGTAATGGGCTTAGGTGTAGCAGGTGTAGATTTATTACAATCGGCACGTGGACCGCTTATTTTAGAAGTAAATTCTTCACCAGGTTTAGAAGGAATTGAAACTGCAACAGGAAGTGATATTGCTGGAAAAATAATTCATTATATAGAGCGTCATGCCGAATGATTTTAAAATTTTAAATCAGAAAATAGGTTTAGGTCAAACGGTTCAATTAAAAATGGACATTGCCCAACTTAGTATTGGAACAAAAATAGAAGTGCCAATAATTGTTTCAAGAGGATTAAAAGAAGGCCCGTGTTTGTTATTAATTGCAGGTATACATGGCGATGAAACCAACGGAATAGAAATAGTGCGTCAAATTATTGCTTCGGGATTAAATAAACCTGAAAAAGGTACTGTAATTTGCATTCCAGTATTAAATGTTTTTGGATTTTTAAATAAATCTAGAGAGTTTCCTGACGGACGCGATTTAAATAGAGCATTTCCAGGCTCTAGTACTGGTTCATTGGCAAGTAGATTTGCATTTCATTTAATGAATAAGGTAATTCCAAAAGTAGATTATTGCATAGATTACCACACTGGAGGAGCACAACGTTTTAATTATTCGCAAGTTAGAATTGATGCAAAAGATGAAGAAACACTAAAATTGGCTAAAATATTTGGTTCTCCTTATATTGTTTATAGTAAAAATTTGGAAAAAACCTTTAGAAAATCAATGGCTAATTTGGGTAAAAAAGTAGTCTTATTTGAAGGTGGAAAATCTTTAAATCTTGATAAAACTGTTACTAAAGTTGGTGTTCAAGGTGCCATAAACATATTGCATTATTTAGGAATGCGAGATTTTTCTTCAAGAATTTTAAAAGTGAGTGCTGAAAATCCACCAATAATAATTAAATCTTCTAAATGGATTAGAGCCAAACGTTCTGGAATGTACAGATCTTATATTAATGTTGGTCAAAAAGTAGAAAAAGGAGTAAAATTAGGAAGTATTTCAGATCCTTTTGGAGATTATGAAACTGTTTTTAAAAACCCTCAAGAAGGGTATGTTTTAAACTCTAATCATTCTCCAATTGTTAATCAAGGTGATGCCATACTTCATATTGGATTTGAATAAATTATGCTAAAAGTTGATAATATATCATTTGGATATACTTCAAAACAAGTGTTAAAGAATATTAGTTTTACAGCTAATAAAGGTGATTATATTGCGATAATTGGTGAAAGTGGCTGTGGGAAAAGCACTCTGTTAGAGATTATTTATGGTTTATTACATATTGAAAAAGGCGCTGTTTATTGGAATGATGTAAAACTTTTAGGGCCTAACTTTTATTTAATTCCAGGTGAAGACTTTATGAAGTATTTACCTCAGGATTTCGATTTAATGCCTTATATAACCGTTGAAGAAAATATAGGTAAAAATATTTCAAGTTTAGACCCAAACAAGCTAAATAGAATTAAAGAATTGCTTGAGGTTGTAGATATGAGCGACTTTTTAAAAACGAAGGTAAAAAACTTAAGTGGAGGTCAAAAGCAACGTGTAGCAATTGCCAAAGTGTTGGCAAATGAACCTGAAGTTTTATTATTAGATGAGCCTTTTAGTCATATAGATAATTTTAGAAAAAACCATTTACGAAGAAGTATTTTTAAGTATCTAAAATCTAAAAATATTTTATGTATTGTTGCTACTCATGATACAACAGATGCACTTTCTTTTGCTGATGAAATTTTAGTAATTAGAGATGGCGAATTATTGGCTAAAAACACTCCAGAATTATTATATACAAATCCTGAAAATGGGTATATAGCTTCATTTTTTAATGAAATAAACGAAATTCCAATTCATATATTAGATTCGGAAAACACTTCAAAAGAAACAATTCTATTGTATCCAGATCAGCTGAAAGTTGTTAAAAATTCTTCATTAAAAGCTACGGTTATAACTTCTTATTTTAAAGGAAGTTATTATTTAATTGAAGCTGATATAAATGGGAAAATTATATTTTTTGAACAATTTAAAAAACTACAAATTGGTTCAAAAATTTGCCTAAAACTAATTAAATAGTAATTTCTTAAAATGTTTATATTTTATTAAATTAGACCACTAAATTTGTGTGATAAAAATATCGCGTTTTACAAAAAAGGAAGTGTTAGTTTTTAACATTTTTATTTAATCAATACAATTAGAAAAAAATGAAAATAGCTTTTATTGGATTAGGAATTATGGGAGGCAATATGGCTTCTAATTTAGCTAAAAACAACTTAAATTTAACGGTTTATAATAGAACTCCAAAGAATTTAGAAATTTCTGGAAAGTCAAATATATCGTATGCAGACTCGGTTCAAAATGCAGTAAAAGATGCTGATATTGTTTTTAGTATGTTATCCACACCACAAGTTGTTGAAGAAGTATTTTTTGGAGCACAAGGCGCGCTAAATTCAATGAAAAAAAATGCAATTTGGGCAGATTGTACTACTGTAAATCCGTCATTTAGTGAAAGAGCTTTTGAAGAAGCTTCAAAATATGCTATTAAATTTTTAGACACCCCGGTTTCTGGCTCAAAAATTCCTGCAGAAAAGGCTGAATTAATTTTTCTCGTTGGTGGCAAAGAAGAAACGCTTAATGAAATTAAACCATATTTAAATATGATGGGCAACAAAGTGTTGCATATAGGTGATATTGGTAAAGGAGCATCGTTTAAAATGATTGTTAATATGATGCTTGCTCAGTCTATGCTTGTTTTCTCAGAAGCTATATTATTAGGAGAAAAAATGGGAATTTCTAAAGATTTTTTGTTAGATACAGTTCCTAACTTAATAGTTTCTGCGCCTTTCACCAAATTAAAGGCTGAATCAATAAAAAGCAATAATTATGATGTGCAATTTCCATTGGAATGGATGCATAAAGATTTACATTTAGCAGCAATAACCGCATTTGAACACAACCAACCATTGTTTTTGGCAAATCTAACCAAAGAACTATATGCGGGTGCTAACCAAAACGGAATGGGAAGAGATGATATGTCTGCTATTTATAAATTTTTAGAACAGAAAAAATAAACGATTTTTTTAAAGTTTTTTCAATAAATTAAAAAATTACTTTAACGTAAAATTTAAACTCCTGTAGAACCAAATCCACCAGTTCCGCGCTCTGTTTCGCTTAAAACGTCAACCACATCCCATTCAGCGCGTTCGTGTTTTGCAATTACTAATTGCGCAATGCGTTCACCATCATTAATTATAAAATCGTCGTTAGATAAATTCACTAAAATTACACCAATTTCGCCTCTATAATCTGCATCAACAGTTCCAGGGGCATTTAATACTGTAATTCCTTTCTTTGCAGCGAGTCCACTTCTTGGACGCACTTGAGCTTCTGCACCAACAGGTAACGCAATAAATAATCCTGTTTTTACAATAGTGCGTTCTAAAGGTTTTAAGGTAATTGCTTCTTTAATATTTGCTCGTAAATCCATTCCAGCAGATGCAATGGTTTCGTAACTTGGTAATTCGTGTTTAGATTTGTTGATGATTTGTATGTTCATTGTTACTTTTCTTTTAATAAATTCTTTAAGGTTTTGTTTTATAAAATAATCCCAACCAGTTCTACAACTTTCTGGTTCGAACTCAGGGATATTATTTGGAAACTCTTCTGTAACTATTGAAGTTACTCTAAGTTTTGTTTCATTTTTTTCTTCAAATAATTCAAAATGTACAAATGAATTTCCAATGTATTCTTTATACTTCCAATTATACACAATTTTTTTGAATGGTTCAACTTCCGTAATTGTCCATAAATGTAAAAAATTGCGTTTTTCGGAGGTTACATTAAACTGGGTTTTAAATCCAACTTCTGGCTTAAAATCTTCAATATTATTAAAAAACCATTGCCGCATTTGGTCAATTTCAGTTATAGCATTCCAAACTGCTTTAATGGATGCGTTAAAGGTTTGTTCAACTACAATTGGTTGGTTAATAACCATAAATTTCTTAAATTTTTATATTGTAAAGCCATTGAATAACTTCTAAAAACTCAGCGCTCCAAAAAGCTTCATTATGAGCCCCATCTGGATTTATTTTTGAAGTGATATTTTTAGATTTAAAGCCAGTTTCTATTAGTAAGTTTTTATATTTTTCAGTATTTACAACCACATCTTTTCCTTCTTTTTCACCAACTAACAAATACAATTTTGATTTTTTATTTTTACCATAATTTTTAGTAAAATCTTCTATAGCATCAGAAAACCAAAAGGATGTAGATAAAGCACCAATTTTGCCAAATGTTTTTGGATATTTTAAGCCTCCATAATAAGAAATCAATCCACCTAATGAGCTACCAATTATGGCTGTGTGTTTTGCTTGTTTTTTTGTGCGGTAAGTAGCATCAATATATGGTTTTAGGGTGTTTTTCAAAAAATCGATATAAAATTCACCTTTTCCACCTCCATATTTTTTATGTTCCCAAGGCGTGTATTCGTTAATGCGTTCTGCTCCGCCATTTTCAACCGCAACTACTATAAAGCCTTTCCCCGTTGTTTTATATAAATCATTTAATGTTTCATCAACTTTCCATTCGCCAGCATAAGATGTAGTTGCATCAAATAAATTTTGAGCATCGTGCATATAAATTACAGGATATTTTTTGTTTGAAGTAGTATAATTTGGAGGTACATATACCCAAATTTTATGGGAGATGTTGTTAAGATTTGGAATAACAAATTCTTGCTCTAAAACCGAAACGTTTTCAGTTGCTGTTTTTTCTTTTTCTTGTGAAAAAAGCATTGAAAAACAACATATTGTAATTAAAATAGATACAAGGGTTTTCATAAAAAAAGATTAATTTATTTGCAGCCAGTGCAATGCTGCTTCTTTGGTAGCAAATATTTTGAATTTATACTTATTTGTTTTTGTCAATTCTGCATATAGCATTGTTAGTACGGTATTTTTAGGATTGTCAACAATAATTGCATCTATAATACATTCATAGTTCATTAAAGATTTAATATTTTCTTCCATGATTGTGTTTAAATCTTCTATAGAAAAATTAAAAACTGCTTGACTAGAATCTGTAA
>CBDUKG010000111.1:0-7459 GCA_965367745.1 uncultured Flavobacteriaceae bacterium
AAAAAGATGGTTTTGAAACTGCTGAAATACCTATTAGAACAGATTCAAGAAACGATTATAATCATAACAAAAACATCTCTTTAATTCCAATTGTTTGCAAACAATTATTTACTGGGGTAATTGTAGATGAAAGTACAGGAGACCGATTAAATAATTTACAAATTTCGTTATTTGAAAACGCTGTTTTAAAAGAAACTATCAATTTAAAAACACTTCAATTTAAATTTGATTTAGAATGCAATACATCCTATAAATTATTGGTTGAAAAATCAAATTATTCAAATGCGGAAATAACTTTTATTACAGACAACATAAATAACTTTAAAATTGAAAAAATTATAAAATTAATTCCTGATGCATGTTTCCAACTTGTAAATGGATTAATTTTAGATAAAGAAACAAATTTACCTTTAACTTCTGCAAGAATTACCGTTTTTACAAACAACTTCAAACTAAAAGAAGTTTTGGCAGATGAAAATGGAAATTTCAATTTAGAATTGGGATGCTCAACTAATTTTGATTTAATTGTGAATGCTCCAGGTCATCAGCCAAATAGTTTTATTATTAATGCAACACAAAACTATGATAAAATTATTTCCAAAACAGTTTATTTAAATTCACAAGAAGAGTTTGAAATTGTTAGAAATAAAAAAATGGTAAAAATAAATCCAATAAATTTTGATTTAAATATGGCTGAAATTACCGTAGAAGCGGCTATAGAACTAGATAAAGTTGTTGCCGTATTACAAAATTATCCAACTATAAAAATTGAAACCAAATCACATACTGATAGTAGAGCTCCTGATAATTACAATTTAGAATTATCAAACAGAAGAGCGACTTCAGTAATTTCCTATATAATTTCTAAAGGAATAGACCCTGCAAGAATTTATGGAAAAGGTTATGGTGAAACAGAACTTGTTAACGGATGTTCTAACGGTGTAAAATGTACCGAAAAGGAACACCAATTAAACAGAAGAACAGAATTTATTGTTATTGAAGAATAGACAAAAACAAGCTAAAAAATAGTATAAATTATGAGACCTGGAATTACTTTTGATGATTTTAGCAAAGTTGACATTAGAATAGGAACCATAATAGACGTTACTGATTTTCCAAAAGCACATAAATCAGCATATCAACTCACCATAGATTTTGGTGTATTAGGCATTAAAAAGTCGAGTGCTCAGATTACAGGTTTATACACAAAAAAAGACCTGCTAAATAAACAAATAGTAGCAATTATAAATTTTAAAAAGAAACAAATCGCTAATTTTTTAAGTGAATGTTTAGTTTTGGGCGTTGCAAATAACAATGGAAAAATTGTTCTTTTAAAAGCTTCTATAAACATTATTAAAAACGGAGTACAGGTAAATTAACCGAAGTAAATTCACTTATAAACACCCTCAAATAAAAGGAAAAATACCTAAATATTGGTTTATAATTGAGCTGTTTTTAAATCTGTGTTTTTAGAAAAAACTTGTAATAAAATTGCAATTGACATTACCAATGCACAGCCAAATAAATTAAGCCACAAATAAGGCATCCAATCTTGCCACCAACCTAAAATTACAATTGCTTGTGTAATTATTGCTGCAACAAAAACAGCATTTCCTTTTACAAATTTTATAAAAAATGCAAGTAAAAATATTCCTAAAACATTTCCATAAAATATAGAACCTATAATATTTACCAATTGAATTAAATTATCAAACAAACTGGCAAAACAAGCAACTAAAATTGCCATAATTCCCCAAGCTAGTGTAAACCATTTTGAGGCGTTTACGAAATGTTTATCTGTTTTTTCACCCTTAACATTACGCTTATACAAATCCATTGCAGTGGTACTTGCCAAAGCATTTAATTCTGAAGCTGTACTAGACATTGCAGCAGATAAAATAACTGCCAATAATAAACCTATTAAACCACGTGGTAAATTATTTAATATAAAATGAATAAAAACATAATCCTTATCATTTGTTTCTGCACTGGCATCCGCTTTTTTAATCAATTCTTTTGCACGTTCCCTATTTTTAATTTCGCGCGTATTTAGTTCTTGAATTTGATTTAATAAAACTTTATTATTTAAATCTTTACCATAACTTAAATTAGATTCCGATTTTAGCATTTCAATATCCCGGTGTTTACTTTCTAATGCAAGATATTCCTCTGCATATTCAGAGTTTTTTACAATTTCTGTAGCTGCCGGATTAAAATTTAAAGGAGAAGCATTGAATTGATAAAATACAAATACCATAACCCCAACCAATAAAATAAAAAACTGCATTGGTACTTTTAACAAACCGTTAAAAATAAGACCTAATTGCATTTCTTTCATAGATTTTCCAGACAAATAGCGCTGCACCTGACTTTGATCTGTTCCAAAATAAGACAATGCTAAAAATGTTCCTCCAATAATTCCGCTCCAAAAAGTATATCTATTGTCTAAATTAAAAGAAAAATCTAGCACTTCCATTTTCCCACTTGCACCAGCTATTTTTAGTGCTTTCGAAAATGAGATATCTGCAGGCAAGTAACTTACAATTAAATAAAAAGCGACAAACATTCCAGCAAAAATTACTGCCATTTGTTGTTTTTGGGTAACACTTACGGCTTTCGTTCCTCCGGTAACCGTATAAATAATTACCAAAACACCAATTATAATATTTAGTGTAGTTAAATCCCAACCTAACACAGCCGATAAAATAATTGCAGGTGCAAAAATGGTGATTCCTGCCGCCAAACCACGCTGCACTAAAAACAACATCGCCGCTAAACTTCTGGTTTTTAAATCGAAGCGAGTTTCTAAAAACTCATAGGCCGTAAATACTTTTAATTTGTGATAAATAGGAATAAAAACTAAACAAATAACCACCATTGCAATTGGCAAACCAAAGTAGAATTGCACAAAACCCATTCCGCTATGAAATGCTTGTCCGGGTGTTGACAAAAACGTAATGGCACTTGCTTGCGTTGCCATAACAGACAAGCCAATAGTCCACCATTTGGCTTCACTTCCTCCTTTAATATAATCTGTTACATTTTTACTTCCTTTAGTTTTATAAGCTCCATAAGAAACTATAAACAATAA
Organism: uncultured Flavobacteriaceae bacterium; assembly: GCA_965367745.1. Lineage (GTDB taxonomy): Bacteria > Bacteroidota > Bacteroidia > Flavobacteriales > Flavobacteriaceae > Lutibacter. Next base: position 3,092 of record CBDUKG010000111.1, read on the forward strand.
AGTTCCAATAAGTATAATCCAGTCTAATTGCGCCATAATTTATGAAAAGAAATTCGTTATAAGATAAAACAATACAATATACACCGCATTTAAAACCAAAACGACGGTATATTCTTTTTTCCAAATATATTTAGGTTGCTCCATACTTAGTTTTTTAGTGGTTTTTCTATATTATTTTTTCCAATTGAAAGCATATTTGCAAACAATTTATAAGCTCCAGAAACACCTGCTGGCAGTTCTCTAAAAAAGCTCAATCCAGTATAAATAAAATTCCCTTGTCCGTATTTGGCAACTAATAAACTTCCGTTTTTTGGAGTTTCATTTTTATCATTCATACTTAAAATAGCTTCAAAGTTTGAATCCCACTCATTTGGAAAATACAAACCGCGCTCTTGCACCCAACCATTAAAATCGCTTTCTGAAATTTTATTCGGGTAATTTAATAATTCGTGATTAGGGTTTAATATTCTGACTTCCGAATTTTCATCAGTAACTCTATCTCTGGAAAGTTTTAAAGGATACGGCGCAACTTCGTCAACTTTTACTCTATGCCTTGTATTGTATTGTACAATTAAAGTTCCTCCGTTTTCCACATAACTATGTAAATGTTTCTGATAAAACTTAGCTCTTTCGTTGGTGTTGTACGCTCTAATTCCTAAAACAATAGCATCAAAATTTTCTAATTTTTCTGGTGTAATATCGTCATCATTTAATTCAACAACGGTATAACCAATTTGACGTAAACTTGTTGGAACAACATCTCCAGCACCTTGAATATAACCAATTACTTGTCCTTTTTTCTGAATATTTAAACGTACTACTTTTGCTTCAGATGGCATCACAATCGACTGAAACGGAATATGATTGTAATCAATTTCAACCAATTCATCTGTATATGCTTTTCCTTCAATTTCAACAATTGGCGCAATCAATCCTTCAGATTGATTCTCGGGTGGCGTTACTTCAAATTGAAAACTTTGCTCTGCTCCTTTTTGTACTAAACTAAAATCTATAGTTTCTGGTGAAACACTCCAATCATTAGGCAAACAAAATGTTAATTTTCCTTTTAAATTATCTTTTAAAGCTTTTACTTTTATAGCGATTTTTTGCATATTTCCGTCAGCGAAAATGTGTACTTTTTCTGGAAATGATGCCGAAACTTCTGGCAACACTTCAAATGGTTGATAGACTTCTCCTTTAACTGGGTCGTTGTATTTATAAATAACTTCCTTTGTAAACGGAATTGTAACTCCGTTAAAATCTATCATAAAATCTACCTTAATTTCTCTTGGGGTTTCAGGTAAACTAATCAGATTTTCATCGGAAACTGCATACATTCCCATCGTTCCTTTTTTATGAAGCCAATACGGAAATGTATTTTTAACTTCCGAAGGAATTTCAACTTCTAAAGAGAATTGTTCTGCCTGATTATTTAACAACGCAACGTTTTTACTTTCAATACTATTAAGTAAATTGATACTTACACTTTCTAAAGAAATAGGATAATCACTTCTATTAATCGCTTCAATTTTAATGGTATTTTTAGAATTCTCGGTTGTTGAAGCATTGTTTGCAACTGCTTCTAAATACAAACCTGAACAAGCTGAAATAATATTTTTTATCTCTTCTGATTTTAATGCTTTCCAATAATTATCTTTTAAATTCTGAATTAATTTATAAGCTTCTAACAATTGTGGAATACTTGCCGATGGATTTTTAAAATCATATTGTTTTTCAACATTCGTTAAAATTTTCGCTATTGCTTTTCCTCCTGCTACTCTATTCCAAGAAGTGTCTATTCCATCAAAAACATTTTTGTTATTTGGAAAATCACCTTTTATAAACTCTAAATATTCGGTTTGATTTCCTCTAGAACCAGTACTTCCAAAACCTTGAGATTGGTGTTGACTGCGACTTAACGAAGCTATTTCACTATTAGACAATCCCTTATGTGGGTAATATGCTCCAATTTCTAAACCAATTAAATTGGTTTTATCAGCTTTATCAAAATTTTCTTGACTTCCATAAAACCACCAAGAAGTATTAAAAAATATTCTTTTTGGTTGCCAAATTATATCGTCTTTTAAATGTGTTTTGTAATTTTTATCTGCTGCTAAATCGAACGCATCTAAACCTAACATAGCCGAGGCTGTATGATGTCCGTGTGTTGATCCTGGCGTTTTGTGGTTAAACCTGTTTACAATAACATCTGGTTTAAATTTTCTAATAACAGCAACAACATCTTTTAACACCTCATCTTTATTCCAAATTTCCAAAGTTTCATCTGGATGTTTAGAATACCCAAAATCGTTTGCTCGTGTAAAAAATTGCTCACCGCCATCAATTTTACGTGCTGCTAACAATTCTTGCGTTCTAATTACACCTAATAATTCTCTAATTTCAGGTCCAATTAAATTTTGACCACCATCGCCTCTTGTTAAACTTAAATAAGCGGTTCTGGCTTTTACATCATTAGAAAAATAAGAAATCAGTCGTGTATTTTCATCATCTGGATGCGCTGCAATGTATAATACTGTTCCTAAAAAATTTAACTTTTGAATGGATTCATAAATGTCTCCAGAAGTAGGTTTTTTAGGTGCTTGAGAAAATGAAATTGAAATGCTAAAGATTGATAAAAATAAGAATAACGTAATTTTATTCATAAAATGGTTTGGTTAATTTAGTAGTAAAAACAAATATAAAATTTAATTAATAGGATACAGTTTAAATGTAACTATATTAACATAATTATAACTTTTTTTTAAAATTATTTATAACTAACTATTATTGTATGTTTTAAAACCTTGTTGCTAGTTATTAACTGTTGATAAATAATATTTTAATAACAATATATTTAGAATATATTTGTAACTTATTCATTAAAATAATCTTAAATGAAATTTATAGTATCAAGTAGCCAATTATTAAAACAACTTCAAGTTTTAGGTGGTGTAATAAATAGTAGCAATACCTTACCTATTTTAGATAATTTCTTATTCGAATTAAATCAAAACGAATTAAAGATCTCTGCTTCTGATTTAGAAACCACTATGAGTACAACTATTGATGTTGAATCGGATTCTGAAGGTTCAGTGGCGGTTTCAGCACGTTTATTATTGGACACTTTAAAAACATTTCCAAATCAGCCGTTAACATTTAAAACCGAAGAAAATAATTCTTTAGAAATTAGTTCTAGTCATGGTAAATATGATATGGCCTATTTTGATGGAAATGAGTTTCCAAAAGCGGTTTCAATTCAAGCGCCAAGTACAACAATAATTCCTGGAAATGTGTTAGCAACTGCTATTTCTAAAACTATTTTTGCAGCTGGTAACGATGATTTAAGACCTGTAATGAGTGGTGTATTTTTTCAGTTTAGTAGCGAAAATTTAACTTTTGTTGCAACAGATGCACACAAATTAGTTAAATATACTAGAACAGATGTTACTGCAAATGATGCTGCTGAATTTATAATGCCAAAAAAACCTTTAAATTTATTAAAAGGAATTTTAGGCGCAGTTGATAACGATGTAACTATTGAGTACAACGATTCTAACGCTAAATTTACGTTTGATAATGTAATTTTAGTTTGTAGATTAATTGATGGAAAATATCCTAATTACGATGCTGTAATTCCAAAAGAAAACCCAAATAAACTTACAGTTGACAGAGGTACTTTTTTAAATTCGGTTAAACGTGTATCTATTTTCTCAAGTAAAACTACACACCAAATTAGACTAAAAATGGCAGGGACAGAATTAAACATTTCTGCTGAAGATATAGATTACTCAAACAAAGCTGAAGAGCGTTTGGTTTGCGATTACCAAGGAGACGATATGCAAATTGGTTTTAACTCGCGTTTTTTAACAGAAATGTTAAGCAACCTAAACTCTAACGAAGTGTTAATTGAAATGAGTTTACCAAACCGCGCTGGTATTTTAACACCAATTGATGGTATAGAAGAAGGCGAATTTATTACAATGTTGGTAATGCCAGTAATGTTGAATAGTTAAGTAAACTGTATAAATAATATATTGAAGCCATAATAAACAATGTTATGGCTTTTTTTTTGTGAATAAATTAGAACCAAATTTATAACAATTCTAATGAAGGTATTTTGTAACTTTAGTTTTTAATAAAATTTTGCAAATTAATTCACATTTACTAAACGGATAACATTATAAAAACATTGGTTTATCCATAAATTATAACCGATAAACGGTTGAATTAGTTTGGATATAACAAATTAGCAAATATTAGATGAATTTAAATATCCCAGACAAGATTTATAAATTATTAGTACTGATTGGAGTATTTTTAATTGGTTATGGTTATTTCAATATCCAACAAGTTGAAAAAAACTATTTT
>CBDUKG010000112.1:0-7311 GCA_965367745.1 uncultured Flavobacteriaceae bacterium
TTTGCTGATGGGTCAGAAATTCCAGCTGGAGAGTGTCTAGATATTAATAAGGATTATGGAGTTTATGTTGAGGTGATTGTTGAAGGAACTGGAAAAGTAGAACCAACTGAAATAGAATACACATTAAATGGAGTGCTTTATAAAATGGTATTTACTGAAGAAGGAGGAAAATTAAATACTATAAATGTAATTGAAGGTACCAATACAGTTCAAATTATTGGAACAAATTTAGAGAATACTATTAATTTTGTTGCTCAAGGTGATTTTGAATTGGTGGAATAAAGAATATTAAAAGAATTACTAACTAAAGTCAAAAAGAGGCAGTGTGAAATGTAAAAATTTCATACGGCCTCTTTTAATATCTTTTAATTATTAAAGATATTTTTCTTTAATAATTTTTAAATGATGGGTTTGATGTCCAGCTATAATAAATCCAAGTGCTCTAACACTCATATTACTATTGCTAGCAGTGCCACTTATTAAAAGCATTTCTGGCTTAAAACTTTTAAACAATAAAATTGTGGAATTTCTAACATGATTAAATTCCTGAAGAATATCCTTAAAATTACGTTCGTTTCCATTAGAATTAGCCACATACCAATCTTCATCAAAACCGGGTAAATTAGTTGTATCATTTCTAGAAAAACGCAATGCTCTATAACTTAACACACGTTCGGCATCTATAATATGTTGCACCAATTCTTTTATGGTCCATTTTCCTTCAGCATAACTGTACGTTAACTTTTCTTCAGGTAAATGTTCTAAAGTAGTTATTAAATCTTTTAATGATTGCTCTAAAACTTCAATAAGGTCAACTTCTCCCAAAGCTTTAATATATTGACTGTAAAAGGGAGCATACTCCTGTGCACTTACTTGTCTTGAATTCATAATTTTATGCTGAATTTCTACTGGCGTTAATATTTCCAAATAAAGAACGTGTTACCATTTTTTCAAATGTTTTAATCAATTCTGGATCTGCATTTTCGTCTTTCTGTAATTTTTGAATATTGATCAATGCAAATTGCTGTATTGTAATCAAAGGCAACACAATATGTTCACGAATATCAATGGATGCTTTACCAACGTTATTACTTTGCATTAACTTAGTATAGCCCGTTAATTTTAAAATTAAACGATGTGTTGTTTCATATTCTTTAAAAATAATCTTCCAGAATTCACCAAACTCTTCATCTTTTTCCATGTATTGTGTCAATCCAAAAAACGATTTTGAAAGAGACATCATACTATTCCCTATCAATGTTTTAAAGAAATCAGAGCTATTGTAAAAATCAATTACTTTATCAAATTCGCCATTATCTTCATACTTTTTTAAAGCTGTTCCTACTCCATAAAAACCAGGTACATTTTGTTTTAATTGACTCCACGAACCTACAAAAGGAATGGCTCTTAAATCTGCAAAATTTAATTCTGAACTACTAGACCGTTTTGAAGGACGACTACCAATATTTGTTTTTGCATAATATTTTAAGGTACTCATACGCTCTAAATATGGTAGAAATTTTGGATGGTTCTTAAAATCTGAATATGCCTGGTAACTTATCGTAGCCAAATCATTCATAATTTCAATATCATTTTTTGTCATAACATTGTTAACGTTACTAAACAATTCATTAGAAATACCAGCACTTAATAATTGCTCAATATTGTATTGTGCAGCATCTTGTGTTCCAAAATTAGAACTAATAGTTTGTCCTTGTACAGTTAATTGAATTTCCTTATTTTCTATTGTTGGGCCCAAAGAAGCATAAAATTGATGTGTTTTCCCTCCACCACGAGCAGGAGGACCACCGCGACCATCAAAAAATATAACTTTAATTCCGTATGCTTTTGAAATTCTGGTTAGGTTTTCTTTGGCTTTAAAAATAGCCCAGTTAGCCATTAAATAGCCACCATCTTTTGTTCCGTCCGAAAAACCAAGCATAATGGTTTGTTTATGCTCTCTTTGCGATAAATGCTTCATATATGCTTCATTTCCATACAACTTATTCATTACCCCTTCTGCATTTTCTAAATCTGTAATCGTTTCAAAAAGCGGAATAATATCTGATGTAATATTGTGATTAAAACCACATAAATTAAACATAGCAAAAGTTTCCATTACATTTAAAGCCTTTTGATTATTGCTAATAATGTATCGGTTTGAACCACGTTCTCCATTACTTTTTTGAATAGATTTCATAGCAACAATAGAACCTAATGTTTTAGATACCATTTCATTATCAAAAATTTCAATATTAATTGATCCATTAACTTTTGATAGAATTTCTATCTGTTCATCTTCAGAAAGCTCCAAATAATCTTCAGGAAATTCTGTATTACCATGTTCTTGTAAAGTGGTTACTATTTCTGAAAAAACATTGTGGTGTACACGGCTGTCTTGTCGAATATCTAATGTGGCAAAATGGTAGCCAAACAAATGCACTTTGTTAATAAAATTGTTAATCTCATCTTCATATAATGATTGATGTTTTTCAATTACTATCGATCTTATTTCTTCCAACTTAGCAATAAAATCGGTTAAAGATAGCATGGTATTTAGTGCTGGATTAACGCTATTATCAAACAATAGCTTTTCTAATTCGGTTATGTGATTTTCAACACCGTTAAACGTTAAGCGTTTCTTTAATATTCGGATATCTCTATAATAATTTTTTAAAATAGTTTGTTTTAACCGTTTAGCAACATTTAAAGTAATTTCTGTTGTAACAAATGGGTTTCCATCACGGTCTCCCCCAGGCCAAAAACCTAAATCAATAATTTGGTTCGGTATTTTCTTCCCGTCAAAAATATTGTTTTGGATATAATTATAAGTATCTGATATTGAATGGTAAAAAACATTTTCTAAATACCAAATTAAACTTACAGCCTCATCATAAGGTGTTGGTTTTTCATGTTTAAAAAATGGCGTTTTACCCAATTGAGCCAATAATTTATTAATTAAAAGCAGATCGTCTTTCTCAATTGCTTCAGCTAAATCGGTAATAATTCCTAAAACCGGACCAGGGTAAAATTGTGTAGGATGCGCAGTTAAAACAATTCGAACTTTAAATTCTTCTAAATACTTTTGTAAAGCTTCTTTTTTATTTTCTTGAACGGCTGTTTCTTTGGTATTTCGCATAGTACCAACACCATCCATATTATTTACAATTGGAAAAGCAGCATCTTCAATAGCATCAAATAAAACTACTTGGCGTTCTATATATTGAATAAACCTAAAAAGTAGGTTTATTTTATCTTCTTCTGAAGGATTTTGTTGATAGGTTTTAAAGAAATTTTCTACAATTTCTATGGGATCTTGTTTGCTAGAAAAGCCATTCTTACATATTTCATGAAACAACGGTAAAAGCACCCCTGTTTTTGTAATTGTATCAAATGGAAGTGTCATAAATATACTGTTGTATATTTGGTATTTTGACAATACGTTTTCTTGAAACCTTGTTAATTTTGGTTGTTTATGCATCTTTTTTAGTTATATGGGCGAAAATTACAAAAGCTTAGTTAAAATTACTGTTTTTAAAGTATTTATTTAACGAAATTGTTTTTTTTGTAAATGCTTTTATTTTATAAGAACGTATGGAGAATAGAGTTTAGAAATGTCGAAAAAACTCTTTTCTAAATTACGCTTGTTATATATATCTTTGTAGGTTTCAAAAATAAAATCACTTGGTTTTGCAATGTTTTTTAGTGGAATTGTAAAATAACCATCTTCAATTTTTTTAACATCTAAAAAAACGAACTTATACTGTTTTAAGTTTAGCTTATTATTAGTTAGAAAAGTGCTATTTTTTTCAGTTAAAATATTTTTAGAATAGATACTTTTTGGAAGTACTGTAGTACCTAACTCAACATTTATTTCTTGTGAAAGAACGTAGTTGAGGCTACTAAAAAATAAAATTATAACATAAAATTTATTTGAAAACATAGCGTTAATTAACATTGAAAATTAGTCTATTAAATTAAGGCTTTTTTTGAATTAAAACAACTTAATATTTTATTTTTAACAATTTAGAAGTTGTTTTTGTTACTTTAAAACGTTCATCTAACCGCTTACCGATTACCCAAATTATTTCATTATTTGAACACAAAACCCAAGCATTTTCTTTTTCTAATAATGACATTTTTTCATCTTTAAAAAATTTACTCAGCTTCTTTTTTCCGTTCAAACCAATAGGAAAAAAATAATCACCTTTCTCATATTTTCTAATAGCTAATGGAAATTGTAGTTTATTATAATCTATGGAAATTGTATTAGGATTGTCAAAAATTAATTCTTCTAATACTTTGTTTTGATGATTTTTAGTATCAAAAGGAATATCTATACTTTTAAATTTTAGTTTTATTGGAACCGTTATTTTTGAGGTATTTTCTGGAATTTCATAGGCAACAGTTTTTTTAGAATTTGAAATTTTAGATAAAATTAAAACATCTCTATCTTTAAGCAATCTGTGCGTTTCACTAAAAAGTTGCTTTCCGCTTTGGGCATCTAGTAAATCTACAACATCATTCCACTCTGTAAATTTATATGCTTTTAAAAGTTCATATAAGTACACTTTTGGATTGCTTAGTTCTTTAAGTTTCTGAATATTAAAATGGGTTTCCTTTTTGTTTTTAGTAGTTATTTCTTCTCTAATTTTTTCTATGCTATCATTTACAATTTGCTGACTTCCTTTTAAGTTTTCGAGCGTATTATTTAGCGTGTCTAACAAGTTTGGATTGAGTTCTTTTAGAAACGGCACCACTTTATGTCGTATTTTATTTCGAACATATTTTATAGAAGAATTGCTTTGGTCTTCTCTCCATTGAATTTTATTTTTAGTAGCATATACTAAAATTTCATTTCTAGAAAAAGGAAGTAATGGACGCACAATAGAACCATTTATTTCAGGAATTCCAGTTAAACCATCTAAACCAGTTCCACGCGTTAAGTTTATTAACACCGTTTCAATAATATCATCTTTATGATGTGCTGTAATTATATAATCCAATTCGTTTTCTTGCATTATTTCTTGAAACCAATTGTAACGTAATTCTCGAGCGGCCATTTGCGTGGAGATTCCTTTTTCAGCAGCATAATTTTCAGTGTCAAATTTTATGGTAGCGCAAGGTATTTTTAATTGCTTGCCCAATTCAGTCACAAAAACTTCATCTTTAGTACTGTCTTTTCCACGCAATTGAAAGTTGCAATGTGCTAAAAAAACTGAAAATTTTAAAGAATGTAATATATGAGTTAAAACAACACTGTCTATACCTCCAGAAATAGCTATCAACAATTTTTTACCATTTAAAAATGTTAAATTACGATTGATATGTTCTTGTAAAACTGTTTTCATGTGTATTTATTATTGTTTTTTAACTGTCACATGCTGTTCGCAATTAGTCATTTTATTGGGTGATAAACTTTTTAGCATGCTCGTTTCATTGAGTAAATATAATTAATTGGTATTTAACAACACTTGTTTCATAGCTTGCGCTTTAAGTAAGCATTCTTCGTACTCTTTTTCTGGAATTGATTGAGCAGTAATGGCGCCACCAACAGAATAGGAAACATATTTTTCAAAAGCATTGTACAATATACTACGTATTATTACATTAAAATCAAGGTCTCCATTTGGTGCAATATAACCAACTGCACCAGAATACAATCCTCTTTTGGTCACTTCCAATCCTTCTATAATTTTTAAAGCTGAAATTTTTGGAGCTCCTGTCATACTTCCCATTGGAAAGGTATTTTTTAAAATATCAACGGGATGAACATTAGGATTAACTTTACAGGATATGGTTGAAATTAACTGATGTACTTGTTCAAAAGTATAGACCTTACATAACTCGTCAACTTTTACAGAACCTTTAATTGCTGACCGTGATAAATCGTTTCTAACCAAATCTACAATCATAATATTCTCTGCACGTTCTTTTGGGTTTTTTTCTAATTCAGAAATTAATGCTAAATCTTCCTTTGCAGATGCAGCCCTTTTTGCGGTTCCTTTTATTGGTTGAGAAATTACAGTAGTTCCCTCCTTTTTTATATATCGTTCTGGTGAAGCAGAAAGTAAAAATTTATCTTCTAATTTTAAAAATGTAGCAAAAGGAGGTTTTGAAATTTCGTTTAAATGTTGGTACACTTCAATCGGATTAATAGTAGCATTTTCACAATAAAACTCCTGACAAAAATTTGCCTCATAAATATCTCCCCTATGAATATGATTTAAAACTGAATTAATTTTTTCGAAATAGGCATCTTTATGAATTCGAAGCTTTATTTTTATAGGACCTCCTACCCTTTCGTGAGCTATATTTGATAGTTGCTTTTTGTTCTTAACAGCACTAATTTCTTTTAAATCTTTCTCTATTTCAGAAGAAAATTTAGTTAAATATTTTATTTCAACAGTAGTTCCTTTTATTAAAAATAATTTTTTAGGTTGAAAAAAATATAAATCAGGAAAATGCAATCCATCAAAATTATTAGATTGTAAGTTTTCTACATCATTTTTTAAATCATAACTTAAATATCCAAAAATATAGTCGTTTGCGTTAGTTTGAAATTCTTTTAGCTTGTTAAAAGCATTATTATAATCAGTTTCAATTTCAGAAATAGCATCAACAGCCAAAGCAGCATCAAAATTAGAATGCTTTTGCTCATAGTTGTTGCTGTCTAACCAAATTGCAGTTTTATATTGCTGCGCCCAAAACAGTAATTGTGTTTTGAATTCAGATATACTTTCTGGTTTAAACTGATAACTTGTTCTAATCATTTCCGCAAAAGTAAAAAAGTCATTTCAATTAGAAATGACTTTTTTGGTATATGTTATTCTGAACTTGTTTAGCTACGCTGAATCCACGATTTTAGAATCTCAACATCTTATCTACAAATACTATGAGATGCTGAACTAAATTCAGCATGACAAAACGTAACTTTCAGACTTTTGACTTTTAAACTTTATGACTAGCTATGAATTGCTCTATCATTTACAGCCAAACAAGCTTCTTTAAAAGCTTCGGTATATGTTGGATGTGCGTGAGAGGAACGCGCAATATCTTCACTTGACGCCCTAAATTCCATAGCAATAACGGCTTCAGCAATCAAATCTGCAGCTCTTGCACCAATCATATGAACACCTAAAATTTCATCAGTTTCAGCATCGGCTAATACTTTAATTTGTCCGTCAATATCCATACTTGCTCTCGCTCTTCCCAAAGCACGCATAGCAAATTGTCCTGCTTTGTACTTAACACCTGCTTCTTTTAATTGCTCTTCTGTTTTTCCAACACAAGCAACTTCTGGCCATGTGT
>CBDUKG010000113.1:0-7229 GCA_965367745.1 uncultured Flavobacteriaceae bacterium
AGACAAACTTATTACTTTTTTATTGGTGTAAAATCTTCTATGTTAAGTGATTTAAAATACGATAAAAGACAAGTGCCAGACAAACGATTATTTTAGTAATTTTATAGTATATTTAAATACTAGTTAAATAAATACATTTATGAAAAAAATAATCAATACTACAAATGCACCAGCACCAATAGGCCCATACAACCAAGCTGTTTTAACGGGAAATACCTTGTATACTTCAGGTCAAATTGCGCTAAACCCGGAAACTGGTGAATTGGTTTTAGATTCTATACAGATTGAAACTAAACAGGTTATGGAAAATATGAAAGCTGTTTTAGAAGCGGCGGAAATGACTTTTGAAAATGTTGTAAAAACTTCAATCTTTATTTCAAATATGAACGATTTTTCTGAAATAAATGAAGTTTATGGAAGTTATTTTAATGCAGCAACAGCTCCGGCTCGTGAAACGGTTGAAGTTGCAAACTTACCTAAATTTGTAAACGTTGAAATATCTATGATTGCGATTAAATTTTAATTCAAATAAAACTAAACAAGCAATAATCCTAAGCTACAAATTATACCCAATAGAAAACATAACAATTCTAGGTAAAATATAAGTTTTAGAATCTGAAATAATGTAGGAAGAAAAGCTGTTTTGTTGCTTGTATTTTACATTAAATAAATTTTGAGCATCTAATTTAAAACTCCAGGCACTGTCTTCATTTTTATAAGAAAGTGTTGCATTTGCAAGTTGATAGGTGTTTTTCTGATTGGATGTTTTATTCTCATAATTATAATTTTCGTATTCAAATGAAAAAATAAATCCTTCTAAAAAATCGTAATCTATATTTAAATACGGTTGGTTTGTAATAAATTTTGAAGTTGTATTACTAGAAGTATAATTACCTAGACTTTGCTCAAAACCAGCTTCTATGGTTGGAAATTTATCGAACAAAGTTTTTACTGAAAGTGTATAACTATAATTGTTACTTTTATTGGTTACAAAAGCCTCATTTATGTTTTGAAGATAGCTTGAAGTTAACACTCTTGTATTCAATCCGTATTTAAATTTCTTTATCTTTTTATCAATATTTAAATTAAAACTCCAGTTTTCTGATGCAGAAGCTACCAATATTGGAGAAACATATTGATCGGTTTCGTTAAATTGTACTGCATTTTGCAGTCCTTCTATTTTTTTAGAATAATTTATGCCTCCAAACAACATTAAACCTCGGTACAAACTAAATCTACTGTAATACATTCTAGCAGAATGGTATAATTCATTTTCTAAATGTTCGTTCCCTTTATACACCGAATTATACGACTGCAAATAAAACCGATTTGCCAATTTTGAAGCATTTGAAAAAGCACTTTTTAGTTGATAATTTAATTTAATTTTTTTTGAATTGCTAAACTTAATTTCTGCGGAAAAATCTGGTAGCAATACTATTTTATTGCTTTTTTTAGAAAATTGCTGATCCAAATCCCAATTATACGCATGTAAAAAAGCACCTTGTTTTAATTCGAAAATACCAGTTTTAAATTTATAATGTACACCTAAAAACAAATCGTTTAATTGGTAGTCTAAATCGTTTCCAAAACCAGCCGAAGCAAAATTATTAGTAGTTCCATCTGCTAATTGCTGACTATCTTCTGTAAAAAAAGATTCGTTATTGTATTTATTTCCCAGTGTTGTATAAATATGATTAAAATTATTAAGCACCCAATAATGTTTAAAAATTGCATTTACAGCAGTGTTTTTAGATTCTTTTTGCTGAAGTATTTTATAATTTTCTGAAGTTTCAACAGGAATTAATCCTTGTAAAATAGCATTGTTTGTTTCCCAAAGTGTGGTTGGGTTATTTTTATCGAAAGTAACATCAGCTGCAAAAGAAAACGTATGTTTATTGGACTTTTTTTGATGCCATTCTATATTTTGATTTAAATAAACCGCTTCTGCATTATTTTCTGAAAAAATTGACCTGTCTTCATTTTCAATACTAGAAATAATACTGTTATTTTTTAAATTATCGGTTTTTTTAAATTGTGTTTTAAAATACCATTGTTGGTTTGTTGTAGGCGCATATTCAATATTAAATTTACCAACTCCTAAAATATTTTTACTAGTTGAAGTGTGGTCTTTATTTTCGGTAAATGCTGAATATTCATTTATAGCTTCTAAAAATGTTTCATTTTTTGAATGCGAAAAAATGGCATAACCAGAAATATCTAATTTACTATTTACAACTTTGGTAATATTTAAAGCACCAAATTTGTTGGTGCTACTTACCAAATCTTGTGTTTCCATAAAATTAGCAAAATCACTTGCAGAAACATTGTAAATAGAACCATCTCCTTTTAAAACGGCGCTTATACCGCCTTGAAAACTCATATAATCTTTAAACCTAAAGGTTTTTTCGCCTGTATTATTTAAATTTCCTATAAAATTAACATTGGTTTTTGGACTGTAATAAAATAAATTACTATGCGCTCTGTAAAAATCTTTATTTCCTTTCCCAGCTTCAAGATCTCCAAAGGCAAATTGTTTTTTGTCTTCTTTTAATAGAATATTCATTGCCATTTCGTCTGTATCGGATACATTTTTTAAAAAAGCAATTTCGTTGTAATTGTCTATTACTTGTATTTTATCAACGGCATTTGCAGGAATGTTTTCTACCGCCAATTTTGAACCACCACCAAAAAACTTTTTACCTTCTACCAATAACGTAGTTACTTTTTTACCTTGTACCGTTACACCTCCATTTTTATCTACCTCAACTCCTGGCAATTTTTTAAGTACATTTTTTAGTTTGCGTTCTTCGCCAGTAACAAATTTATTGGTATTGTACGTTATGGTGTCTTCTTTAACGGTAACAGGCATTTCAATTACAACTTCTTGCAATTGGTTTGGAGCATCTTTTAAAACAATATGTTGTTGCGTATTTTCTGTTGCTTTAAACTTAAAACTAGTAGTTTTATAACCCATATAGCTTACTGAAATTGTATAAGCTTCATTTTTGGTAAGTTCTAATTTATACAAACCATCGTTATCTGAAATAGCAAATTGTAGATTTTTAGTTACATCTGCTGGTTTTGCAATTACGTTGGCATAACTTAAAGGGTTTTGTAAACTGTCTTTAACACTACCTTTTAAGGTAATGGTTTGGGCATTTGTAAAAAAAATACCGATTATAAAAAACCCTAAAATAGCACTATATTTTTTAAGCATACACTAAATTCTTTCAAAAATATTTATCTCTTAATAAAGCCACCCATCATTTCTCTAATTCTTTCTTGATATTTCTCTTCTGTAATAATTTTACCTTTAAATGGTTTAATTATAGGTTTTTCTTTAGGAAACAAAACAATTTCCGTTGCAAAAAAGGTATAATGTGTATCTTTTAACTCCAATACTAACCCAGGTAAACCAACAAATTGTTTCGGCCCAGAGGCTACTGATATTTCTGGAGTATACCAAGCTATTATTTCGAATGTATATACACCCGTTGAGTTTTTATTTGTTACGCTAGAAATCGCTTTGTAGCATAAATAATTATTAATTTTTTTAGTCTCTTGTGTAAGTATCCATTTTATATTTGATGGTTGTGTTTCTACTAATATTTCTCCATCAACTTTTCTCAATTGTATATCTTCATTCAGGTCGCAATAATAGCTGCCGTTACTTATTAATTTACTTGCAATTGACGCTCCTTTTGGTTTTAATCCATTATCCAATTCATCCTTTACGGAGAAAATTGATTTTTTATTTACAAATTCTAATTTAAACTTAACATCAGCAATAAATTCATATAATCCTTTATACATGTCCTTTACATTCTTTTTTGCATTATTTCTCTTAGTAATTTCATTATTATTTGGTGTGAATTTATAATAAACACTACCATAAATATCTTTGTTTTGTGCAATAATATTTATTATTGGAAAAATAATAAATAGAATTAATGTTATTTTTTTCATTTTAATTATTTTAAATTACAAAACAAAATAAAGAGGAGTTATTGTATTACTCCTCCTTATTTTATTAATTATCGTTTTACTATATATTACCAGCAGCATCAATTTCTTCCCAAGAATATCCCATGCAAAGAGCATATGCCAAATTCATATGATTAAATATTGATTCGTCAGAACCTCCTGCCTCTGCCTCAGATTCTCCAGCATCAAATGCCGCCTCATCGCATGAATCTAAAACTTCAGTCTTACTGTCTAATGATAAAACAGTATTTGATTCAACTTTAGAATTTGCATTGACAAAACTTACAGTTGCAAATACAAATACTATACTAAAAATTATTTTTTTCATTTTAATAAAATTTAAATTAGTTAATAGCGCATAATTGCGCTTTAATATTTTGTTAGTTCTGCAAGGAGTATTACTTTTGCAACACTTTCCTCTGTTTGTGTGTAGTAGCTATGTCATAATAGTTATTGGTTTTAGGTTAAACATTTTATTTGCGTATTGTGTTCTTAAAATTTTACAAACAGAGGATTTTTCTGTTTTATAAATTAACATCCATTTTTTAATTATTCGAATATTATTTTAGTTTTTTACTCAAAATCAAAATAAGGGGTACAATCAAATACAACTTTTAATTCATTGCTTTAAAATTAGCTTACTACCAATTCTTTTTAATTCTTCTAATGTTACTTTTTCTCCTTTAGTGGGTTTCGAGATTTTATACTTTTTATCTATCTGATTAAATTCAATTTTTGATGCAACAAACTTTATATTTGAATCGCTAATTTCTAATATAAGTCCTGGAAGGTTACAATACTCGGCAGGGCCAAATGGAAAATTTAATTCAGGAGAGTACCAAGCTGTTAACTCAACTTTTTTATTCTTACCTTTAACAACTATATTTTTTTCTCCAATAGCTTTATAACAAGTATATTTTCCAATTTTCTTACTTTTATTTTGAAGTTGCCATTTATAAGCATTTATATTATTAGATACTAAGAATAAACTGCCAAATGCTTCTTTCTCCCAAAGCTGTTCTTTAGTTTTAAAATTTGTGTAAACGATATCTCCACCTCCTCCAAGTTTTATAAATAATTTCTTTCTCCTGTTGTTATCTTTTTTTAAAATATCTTGAACTTTAAACAATGATTCACTTTTATTACATGTTAAGTAATATTCTACATTTTTAAGTTCATTATTTTGTTCATCATCAAAATTTTTAACTCTTTTAAGCTGATTGGCATCTTTTATTTTTTTTGACTCACTTAAAATACTATTCTTTTTGTAGGTTACAAATAAAACATTCTCTTGAGAAATTGATTTTAAATTAAAAAAAAATGTAACCGTAAAAAATAATAATACTTTTATTTTCTTTGATTTTATATTCATTATTAGAGTTTTATGACCCTTACCAATATCAAATAACATTGATAAGGGTAACTAAATGTATTAATTAACACTAAAAAGAAAGTTTTTTAATGATTTTTTTTTGAAGTTAGCTAATAATATCTTGTAAATCAGTTAACTTCACCTTGTGCCTTTGGAATTTTAAGACTGTATTTTAAAAAACATAATCAAGTGATATAATTATCATATAACACTATATGCTTCATATAAAATCATAATTTTCTTAATCAAATGCACAAAACATTTTTAATACTATGCTTCTTGGTCAAGTCCCAAACACTGTTCGTAGTAGTAATTTGTAACATCCCAATAATCCCAATCACTCCAATTAGCACCCGTATCTTCTTGCAATTGATCAGTCTTATCCCAAGCATATTCAACACAATCATCTCCTAAGCTTTCATTCTCAACTTTTATAGTAAAACTATTGAGAGTCAGTGAAATTACAAATACCATTCCTAATATTATTTTTTTCATTTTTATAAAATTTAAATTAGTTAATAGCGCATAATTGCGCTTTATATTTTTTTAATTTTGTGAGGAGTATTACTTTTGCTTTACTTCCTCTTTTTGTATGTATTAGCTATGTCATAATAGTTATTGGTTTTAGGTTAAACATTTTATTTGCGTATTGTGTTCTTAAAATTTTACAAGCAGAGGATTTTTCTGTTTGGATTATAAGGATGAGATTCCTGTCTACACAGGAATGACAGTTCTAAAAAATTTGCTGTTTTTGGGTAAGTAAGAATAAGATTCCCGTTTGCACTTCGACTCCGCTCAGTGACCGCAGAGAAATGACAACTAAAAATAAATAAAAATTTAAATGGAAATTTTATAGCAATTAATTGTGTCATAGTACAATTTTTAGTTCTTTTTCAGGATAAATTTATAAAAAAAAAAAAACATTTGGCAAAGCAAAACTGCTTTATTTTACTGTAAAACAATAATTTATGGTTTTACTATATAAAAGTATGGAAAAACCATACTTTTATATATTTATAATTGTGACAAAAAAATTGAAGAATAACTTGCAAAGGTTATTAGATAAATTAAACTTCAAAAGGTATTAAATTAATACCTTTTGAAGTTTCAGAATTGAAGTTATTAAAAAAGTAATATTATCGTTAACCTGAACTTACTTCAGGTTCTCATAGTGATTGGTTATCAGCATAATGAGATGCTGAAACAAGTTCAGCATGACGAGTTTTATTACTTTTTAGGCAGGCTCTTTTTTATTTTTTTAATTTTCTATTTACAAAGTTGTTTATATAGATTTTATTAAAAGCTCTGCAGTTGCAGGATTTGTAGCTAAAGGAACATCATGCACATCGCATAAACGCATTAACATTGCAATGTCTGGTTCGTGAGGATGCATACCTAGTGGATCTCTAAAAAAGAAAACCATATCCGTTTTTCCTTCTGCAACTCGTGCTGCAATTTGAGCATCACCACCATAAGGTCCTGAAAGAAATTTCTCAACTTTAAAACCTGCTTTTTCGGCATTTTTACCAGTTGTTCCTGTAGAAATTAATTCTATATTTTTCGATGTTATTAAAGCCTTAAAGTCCATTAAAAACTGAACCATCTCTGTTTTTTTTCCGTCGTGTGCAATAATTGCTATTTCCATATTATTGTATTTTAATTACTACAAAAGTAGTAGAATTCTTTTTTAAAGTGAATCTGAATACTCAATTAAATCGACCAATTTAGTGGCATAACCAAACTCGTTATCATACCAAGAAATAATTTTAAAGAAATTTTCATTTAATTCCATTCCTGCATTGGCATCAAAAACAGAAGTTCTTGGTTCTGAAACAAAATCTTGAGAAACCACTTCATCTTCTGTATAACCTAA
>CBDUKG010000114.1:0-7063 GCA_965367745.1 uncultured Flavobacteriaceae bacterium
TTCCTATTATCTTCTAATTGAGATACAGGATCAGCAGCATTCCAATCTAATAATAAGTCAATCATTTTATCATCTACCACGTTTGTTGAACCAATAATAACACCATTGGGATAACATTGACTTCCATAACGTAAATACATATACATCATCATACGTGCAACGTCACCTTTCCATTCATCACCTGGATACCAACCACCGTTAGATCCTCCTGCAGTTCCACTTCCTGTTGCAAATTTTAAACTTCCGCGTTGTCCGTTTAAAGTAATATCTGAAGGTCTTAAATGATGTGCATCTGAACCTGGACCAGAAGTTCCTAAATTTGGATTTCCAAGTGATTTAGGATATGAATGTTCTCTATTCCATTCTGTACCAGCAGATCCTCCGTTTAAGTTTTTATTTCTTGTTCGATCTGTAACATAATTACCATCAGTATCACTGTACCCATAAATTAGAAGTACGTTACTGTTTGTAAGATCATCTGGATCTAAATCTGTAACTTTAGAAGCATCCCAAACATTTGAATAAGACAAGAAATTTGAATGTGTATTGATAATTTTTGCAGCTAAGGCATCACGCAAAGGAATACCAGTTAAGGTCAAATTTACATCACTATAGTAAGCTTGTTGAGCAAAACTTAATGTTGAAACAAAAAGTAGCAGGAGTAATAATTTTTTCATAAGGGGTATAAAAAAGGGATTGATAAACAAATATAATAAATTTTTTTAGCTGTTGCATTCTAAAAGAGCCATATAGAATCCGTCGTAACCTGTTTTAAAAGGAGAGACTTTATGGTCTTTAATAATAGTAAAATTAGGATTGTTTTTTAAGAAAGCTTTTACTTGGTTTTCATTTTCAGAAGGTAAGATAGAACAGGTTGCATATACTAACTTTCCGCCAACTTTTACCAATTTGGAATAGTTTTCTAATATCTCGGCTTGTATTTTAATAATATTTTCAACAAACTCTGGTTCTAATTTCCATTTACTATCAGGGTTTCTCTTTAAAACACCAATTCCACTACATGGAGCATCAATTAAAACTCTGTCCGCAGTACCTTTCATTTTCTTCATTACTTTAGTAGAATCCAATACTTTTGTAGTAACATTATGAACTCCAGCTCTTCGCGTTCTAATTTTTAATTTTTTCAATTTACTTTCGTAAATATCAGTTGCAATAATGTTTCCTTTATTTTCCATTAAAGCAGCCAAATGCAATGTTTTTCCTCCAGCACCGGCGCAAGTATCAATTACCTTCATTCCTGGTTTTACGTCTAAATAAGCTGCAACTAATTGAGAAGAAGCATCTTGCACTTCAAATAATCCGTCCTTAAAACAATCTGTTCTAAAAACATTGGCACGTTCCACTAATTTTAATGCATCTGGATAACCATCAATAAAGACAGTTGCAATACCTTCATCTGCTAGTTTTTTTCTAAGTGAAGCTTTGTTAGTTCTTAACGTATTTGTACGTAAAATAACTTCAGCTTGCATATTTAAAGCCGTAATTTCTTTAGTCCAGTGTTTTTCACCCAACTCTTTTACTGCTAATTCATCTAACCAGTCTGGAATGGACTCTTTAAAGACTCTAACTTTTTGAAGTTCATCAAATTTACCTTTAATTCTTCTTTCTGGAACACCTTGTAATTGATTCCAATCTGGTAATTTATAACCTTTTAAAATTGCAAAAACCTGAAAATTTTTCCAAACATTTTCTGTAGAATAATGAGATTTTGTTCCCGCTATTTCGTTGTACAATCGTTTCCAACGTACCATTTCGTAAATTGTTTCTGCAACAAATTTGCGGTCTCTAGCTCCCCAACGGGCATCGCGTTTTAATGCTTTTTGAACCACTTTATCGGCATATTCTCCTTCATTAAAAATCAATTTTATGGAATCTACTACTGTAAACACCAAATTTCTGTGTAATCTCATATTAAAAATTTAAGGGTGCAAAGATACATAATTTGTTGCTAAGAAGTTAGCCTTTAAATTTAGAGATTGTTTATTGCTGTTCTAATTATTATCTTCGTGCTTTCATTTAAAAAATGCCAGACTACAAACTTAATACTGCTATAGCTTATTTAAAAGGTGTTGGACCTAATAGAGCCGTTTTGCTTAAATCGGAATTAGGGATTCATACATTTGGCGATTTAATTAATTTTTTTCCGAATCGGTATATAGATAGAACTCAATTTTTTAAGATAAATCAACTTCAAAACAACACATCTGAAGTACAAATTATTGGGAAAATAACTTCTATAAAAACGGTACAACAGAAAAGAGGAAGTAGGTTGGTAGCCAATTTTACTGATGACACTGGACAGATGGAACTAGTTTGGTTTAGAGGTGCAAAATGGATAAAAGAGGCTTTAAAAATTAACACTCCCTATGTTATTTTTGGGAAAACAACTTTTTTTAATGGATTATTTTCTATGCCACATCCAGAAATGGAATTGGTTGAGGATTATAAAAAAAGTTTGCGAACGGCTATGCAGCCCATATATCCTTCAACCGAAAAATTAACAAACAAAGGAATTTCGAACAAAATTGTTTCTAAAATTATTCAAAATTTGTTTGAAGAGGTACAAGGTGATTTTACAGAAACGCTTTCTACTCCAATTATAGATGAGCTCAATTTAATTTCAAAAAAGGAAGCACTTTTAAATATTCATTTTCCACAAAATCAAGAATTATTAACAAAAGCACAAATTAGACTTAAGTTTGAAGAATTGTTTTTTATTCAATTACAGCTTATTCGAAAAAAATTAGTTAGAAAATCTAAAATAAAAGGCTTCAATTTTGAAAAAGTAGGCGATAATTTCAATAATTTTTATAATAATAAACTTCCTTTCGATTTAACCAATGCACAGAAAAAAGTGTTAAAAGAAATTCGAAAAGATTTAGGTTCAAATGCGCAAATGAATCGTTTACTGCAAGGCGATGTTGGTTCTGGTAAAACCATTGTGGCATTGCTAACTATGTTAATTGCCTTAGATAATGGTTTTCAGGCTGCTTTAATGGCACCTACCGAAATTTTAGCAACACAGCACTATAATTCATTGATTGAATTGTTAGAGGGTTTAAATATTTCTATAAAACTGTTAACTGGATCTACAAAAATAAAAGAGCGAAGAATTATACACGAACAATTAGAAAATGGTGAATTAAATATTTTAATAGGCACACATGCGCTAATTGAAGATAAAGTAAAGTTTAAAAATTTAGGAATTGCAATCATTGATGAACAACATAGGTTTGGAGTTGCACAACGCTCTAAAATGTGGCAAAAAAACCAATTACCACCGCACGTTTTGGTAATGACTGCAACACCAATACCACGAACGTTGGCAATGAGTGTTTATGGAGATTTAGATATTTCTGTTATTGATGAATTACCTCCTGGCAGAAAAGAAGTGAAAACAGCACATAGATATGATGCGAATCGCTTATCAGTCTTTAAATTTTTAAAAGAAGAAATTGCAAAAGGTCGCCAAGTGTACGTTGTGTATCCGTTAATTAATGAATCTGAAGCGATGGATTATAAAGATTTAATGGACGGTTACGAAAGTATTGCGCGCGAATTTCCATTGCCAAACTACCAAATTAGCATTGTACATGGTAAAATGAAACCAGCTGATAAAGAATACGAAATGCAACGTTTTATAAAAGGTGAAACTCAAATTATGGTAGCAACAACCGTAATAGAAGTTGGTGTAAATATTCCTAATGCAAGTGTTATGGTTATTGAAAGTGCAGAGCGATTTGGCTTGTCTCAATTGCATCAATTACGAGGTAGAGTAGGACGTGGTGCGGAACAAAGTTATTGTATTTTAATGACTAGTTTTAAACTTTCGGCTGATGCTAAAATTCGTTTAAATACAATGGTTGATACTAGCGATGGATTTAAAATTGCAGAAGTTGATTTAAAATTACGTGGACCTGGAAATTTAATGGGAACCCAACAAAGTGGTGTTTTAAATTTACGCATTGCAGATATTGTTAAAGACTCGCATTTATTAAAAAAAGCAAGAGTTATTGCAATTGATGTGCTTACAAAAGATCCTTTATTAAAATTGCCAGAAAATAATTTTACTAGAATTGCTTACCAAGAAATTAGTAAAAATAGTACCATTTGGTCTAATATTAGTTAGAATTGTTTAAAAACACCTATCAAAAAAGTTACTTAAGGTTTAAGTTTAGAGTTGGTTTGTTTATCTTTGCGTCTTGTTAAAAATAAAATCTAAAGATGAAAATATCATACAATTGGTTGAAACAATTTTTAAAGGTTGATTGGGAGGCCGAAAAAACAGGAGAATTGTTAACCGATTTAGGACTTGAAGTTGAAGGTCTCGAAACTGTAGAATCCATAAAAGGAAGTTTAGAAGGCATTGTAATTGGTAAAATTTTAACATGCGTACAACACCCAAACGCAGACAGATTAAAAGTTACAACTGTAGATTTAGGAAATGGTGAGCCAGTGCAAATAGTTTGTGGTGCGCCAAATGTAGCTGCAGGTCAGACTGTTCCAGTTGCAACTATTGGAACTACTTTGTATGATGATAAAGGAGCTGGCTTCAAAATTAAAAAAGGTAAAATTAGAGGAGAAGAAAGTCACGGAATGATTTGTGCCGAAGACGAATTAGGATTAGGAAGCAGTCACGATGGTATTATGATTTTAGACGAAACTTTAAAAGTTGGTACTCCAGCTGCTACAGTTTTTAATATTGAAAAAGACGAGGTTTTTGAAATTGGTTTAACACCAAATAGAGCAGATGCTATGAGCCATTTTGGAACTGCACGTGATTTACGCGCAGGTCTTATTCAAAAGGGTGTTTCTTTAGAATTAATTTCTCCTTCAGTAAGCGATTTTCACGTAGATGATAGAACTTTAAAATTTGATGTAATTGTTGAAGACGAAGAAAAAGCGCCAAGATATGCAGGTGTCACTATATCAGATATTACAGTTAAAGACTCTCCAGATTGGCTTCAAAATAGGTTAAAAGCAATTGGATTAACTCCTATAAATAATATTGTTGATGTTACTAATTATGTGCTACACGAACTAGGTCAGCCATTGCATGCATTTGACGCTTCAAAGGTAAAAGGAAACAAAATTATTGTTAAAACCTTACCAACAGGAACAAAATTTACAACGTTAGATGAAGTTGAGCGCGAATTGCACGAAGAAGATTTAATGATCTGTAATGGAAATGAAGAACCAATGTGTATTGCAGGTGTTTTTGGAGGCTTAAATTCTGGAGTTACAGAAAACACGACATCAATATTTTTAGAGAGTGCTTATTTTAATCCAGTTGCAATTAGAAAAACTGCAAAAAGACATGCCTTAAATACGGATGCTTCTTTTAGATTTGAAAGAGGAATTGATCCTTCAATAACTAAATATGCATTAAGACGTGCTGCTCTTTTAATTTTAGAAGTTGCAGGCGGAAAAATTTCATCTGAAATTGCTGAGTTTTATCCTGTAAAATTTGAAGATTTTCAAGTGTTTTTGTCTTATGAAAAAATGAACCGTTTAATTGGAGCTGAAATTCCAAAAGAAACTGTAAAAAATATTTTAGCTTCATTAGATATTAAGTTTAATAGTGTAACCGATGGAGGTATTGGATTAACAATTCCTGCATACCGAGTTGATGTTACTAGAGAAGCTGATGTAATTGAAGAGATTTTACGTGTTTATGGCTATAATAATGTAGAATTTTCGCACAAATTAAATACCTCTATTTCTTTTTCTGAATTTGATGATGTAAAAATAGAAAATGTTATTTCTAACCAATTAGTTGCGCAAGGTTTTAATGAAACTATGGCAAATTCTTTAACAAAATCTGACTATGTTTCGTTGTCTGAAATGTTAAATGAAGAACATAATGTAGTAATGTTAAATCCATTAAGTAACGATTTAAATGTTATGCGTCAGTCGTTGTTATTTAGCGGATTAGAATCTGTTGTATATAATATTAACCGAAAAAACAATGCATTAAAATTCTTTGAGTTTGGAAAAACATACCACAAGTTTGAAAGTGGTTATTCCGAACAAAAGCATTTAACTTTATTTGTTTCTGGAGCAAGAGCAAAAGAACGTTGGAATGTTGTTCAAAAAAAATCTGATTTCTTTTATTTAAAAGGAATTGTAACAGCATTATTGCAACGTTTAGGAATTGATAAAGCCAAAACAACTCCTACAAAAAACGATGTTTTCTCTGAAGGAATTTCGTTGAGTTTAGGAAAAATTAAATTGGTAGATTTAGGTGTAATAAAACGTTCTATTAATAAAGAATTTGGAATAAAACAAGAAGTATTATTTGCAGATTTTAATTGGGAAAATATTTTAAAAGTTGGTGGAAAATCTACCATTAATGTTTCCGATTTACCTAAATTTCCAGCAGTTAAACGTGATTTTTCGTTGTTACTTGACAAAGAAGTTACCTTTAACGAACTTTATAATTTAGCTTTTCAAGCAGAAAAGAATTTACTAAAACAAGTTGATTTATTTGATGTTTACGAAGGTGATAAATTAGAGGAAGGAAAAAAATCGTACGCTGTTAGTTTTTTATTGCAAGATGAAAACAAAACCTTAAACGATAAGCAAATAGACAAGGTTATGCAGAAATTGCAACAAACATTTGAGAAAAATGTGGGCGCAACCCTGCGATAATTTATTAAAATTTGTATTGAGTTATTTTCTTTGGAGTTCGTTATTTAGTTTCCTATTTGTTCAGTATATTTAATGCTGTATAAAATAATTAAAAAACGTAATGAAAAAGACAAAATTATTAATACTACTTATTGTATTAACATCAATTGACTGTTACAGTCAACAAAACGGAGTCAATCATTTTAGAACAACTGCAATTTCTAGCGGCATTGGTTTAGGAACTGTTTTAGCAGTTGTAGTTTCTTGGGAACGGAACAAATCTGTTTTATTAGCCTTCTTACACGGAATTTTTAGCTGGCTGTATGTGCTCTATTTTGTAATTACAAGAAAACCAGAAGAAAGAAAATAACTTCAACTTTTAAGAGTAGATTTAGAACCAATTTTTTTTATC
>CBDUKG010000115.1:0-7027 GCA_965367745.1 uncultured Flavobacteriaceae bacterium
ATATTCATACCAGCACCAACAGAAGCAAAAATAATTACATCGCCTTTGTTAATTTCTTGATTTTCAATTGCTCCCTTTTTAACCAAATCTAGCAAGGTTGGAACGGTTGCAACAGAACTATTTCCTAATTTATGAATACACATTGGCATTACATTATTTGGTACTTTTGTTTTATATAAACGGAAAAACCTTTTAATAATAGCTTCATCCATTTTTTCATTTGCCTGATGTATAAATACTTTTTTTACTTCAGAAATATCTAAACCGCTTTTATCTAGAGCCGTTTTCATTGCTAAAGGAACATTATTTAAACCATATTCGTAAATTTTGCGACCTAGCATTTTTATATAACGCACATCCTTACTTCTATCTTTATTAAAAGACTCACCAAAATATAAATAATAACATTCTTCTAAAGCATCCGTTTGAGCAGCATGGCTCAAAATACCTTGAGCTTCAGTTTCTTTAGCCTCAATAATGCAAGCTCCAGCACCATCTGCAAAAATCATAGAATCTCTATCAAAAGGATCTACTACTCTAGAAAGTGTTTCGGTACCAATGACCAAACATTTTTTTGCGATTCCAGATTTTATATAAGCTTCTGCTTGAATAACTCCTTGAATCCAACCAGGACAACCAAAAAGAATATCGTACGCAACACATCCTGGGTTTTTAATTCCTAATTTATATTTTACTCTAGATGCTAAACTAGGCAAAACATCACTTTGAACTGAATTGCTTTTAACATCACCAAAATTGTGTGCTAAAATTATATAATCTAGTTCTTCTGGATTAATACCTGCGTCTTCAATAGCATTTTTTGAAGCTAAATAGGCTAAGTCTGAAGAGTCTTGACTATCATCTGCATAACGCCTTTCTTCGATGCCTGTAATTGCTTTAAATTTTTCAATAATTTCTGCATTTTCGTTCCCAAAAGAACTACCATCTTCATTTAAAAAATTACTATTTAAAAAGTCTGAATTCTTTTTAATTATACTTGGAATATAGCTTCCAGTTCCTGTTATTACTGATCTCATTTTTAATAAAAAATTAGGAGTCAAATTTAGTAATATCTTCGTTATTTAGTTCGAAAATTTTAATTTCCATTACGGTGGCTATCGACTGTGCTCTTGACTTTGCAGCATGTGCATTTACACCCTGAAAAAGTTCATCTACAGATGCGCTAAACATTGATAACCAAATCTTAAAGTGTTCTTTCTTAAAAGGTTTCTCTTGATGTAATTTTAGGTGTGGTACCATAGCATTTTTACGATACCCACCAGAAAAAAACAATATATTATCCCAAAAATCAACTAATGTTTGTAAATGTATTTCTAAGTGCTCTGGATTTGTAAAATCCATAAAAAAATGACGCATTAAATCGTCATTCATTAATTTTACATAAAAAGTTTTTACAAGCAAATAAATGTCTTCTCTGTTTTCAATATCATTTTTCATAAGATCACCTAGAGAAAGGATTTATCAAATGCAATTGGAAGTAAATCTAAAACCGCATCGGTTTTAATAATTTTACCTTCTTCACCCATAAAAAAGACTTCAATTTTATCTTTTTGTTTTAATTCATATTCAGACAAGGTTTGCCTACAAGCTCCACAAGGTGCAACTGGTTCTTTTAAAATATGACTACTTGAACTTGCTGAAATAGCAAGTTTTAAAATCTTTACGGTTGGGTATTCTGAGGCTACTTTCCAAATAGCGACACGTTCTGCACACATACCAGAAGGATATGCCGCATTTTCTTGGTTGTTTCCAGTAACTATTAAACCATTTTCTAATAAAAATGAAGCTCCAACTTTAAATTTTGAGTAGGGAGCATATGCATCTTTTTTAGCTTCAATTGCTTTTTGCATTAAAACTGATACATCTTTTGGAAGTTCTTGAACTGATTCGTAAACTGAAATACTAGTTGTTAATTCAACTTTTTTCATTTAAAATAGTAGTATTTAACTTTTTATCTAACTTCAAAAATATCTCCAAAATCGAAAGATAAAGAGAATCGAAGTGTATTTTCTAGTGGGTTATTTATATCTGATGCATTGAACAAATATGAAATGTCTAATTTAGAACTTTTAAAGTTAAATCCGGACCCAATAGTAAAATATTTTCTTGCACCTTTTATATCACTTTCATTAAAATAACCGGCTCTAACTGCAAAAGAGTTATCGTACATATATTCTGCTCCTAAAGCCCAAGTAAATTCTTTCATTTCTTCGCTAAAACCATTTGGCGCATCGTTAAAAGATGTAAAAATACCATTAAAAAAGCTCACGTCATCCTGCGCGTAAGGTGGTTCACCATCTTCTGAAACACTTGGAGTTGGTACTAATAATTTATTAAACTCTAAATTTACACTAACTTTATTAAAATTGTCTAAAATAAAGTCGAATCCACCACCAAGCTTTAAATTTGTTGGTATGAAATTATCTTGACCATCATCTGAATATGAAACTTTAGGCCCAATATTTGAAACATTGTAACCACCACGCCAAACTCCATTAAAATCTCCATAATTATTTTCATCCGATTGAAAATAACCGGAAATATCTACTGCAAATGAATTTACAGGATTTATTGTTGAGTTAGCTGATTCTATACCTAAATCTGATCTTATATAACGTAAAGTTACACCCATAGAATAGGATTCACTTAATTTTAAAGAATAAGAACCATCTACAGAAAATTCGTTTAATTTTTCAGTTCCTTCAGGGGCACCGTTAATATCTGTTAAATCTATTTGACCCAAGTTAAAATATTTTAAACTTGCTGCCCAGGCACTTCTTTCGTCAATTCTATTAGCGAAGGTAAAACCTCCTAAAAATACATCATTGGTTAATTCTCTTAACCAAGGTGTGTAAATAATTCCAATGCTAAATTGAGATCTCATAAAGGCATATTTAGAGGCATTCCAATGTTGTGAGTTTGCATCTGGAGATGTTGCAACTCCAATATCTCCCATTCCTCCTGCTCTAGCGTCTGGCGCGATCAAAAGAAAAGGTGCTGCTGTAGTAATTGGATTTGGAATTTCTTGTGCATTACTTGAAAGTGCAAATATAACAGTTAGGGTAACTAAAATTATTTTTTTCATTAATGTTAATTTAATAATTGAATTAAATTGTTATTGCAATATTACTAATTTTTCAATTTTTTGAGCAGAAGTATTTGAATTAATTGATTTCACTTTCAATTTATAAATATATACCCCTTTTCCTATTTTTGCTCCAAAATCGTCTAAACCATTCCAAACTAATGTTCTACATAAATTACCTTCGGTTTGAACTGTTTCAGTAATTGTTTTTACCAATTTACCAGAAACTGTAAAAATTTGAATATGTACGTTCAATAGTTCGTTTGGTTTGTTATGATTGAACCAAAACTCTGTATAGTTAACAAATGGATTTGGGTAATTTAACACATTACTTAAAACTAAATCACTATTATCAACTACAGTAAAATTAAACGTAGATTCAGATAAATTATTGTAGGTGTCCCATACTTTTAAGGTAATTGTGTGCAAGCCTGGTGAAAGATCTCTAAATGAGTAACTTACTTTTCCTTTTTTATAAGTATCTGGATCGGTTTGGTAGTAATCATTTAAAATTATTGGATTTGCTTGATCGTTATCTAAAATCGCAATTATATCATGATCTACAGCGGTGATAGAAGTATTAATTCCATTTTCATCTTCTAAAATTGCTATAAAAACAGGAGAACTATTTGTGTTTCCACCATCAACAAAATTTAAATCGTTCATAAATAATTGAACTGTTGGACCTGTGTTATCTTCTGGAGCATTTTCATTTATACCACCTACTGTAACATCAATATTATAACCAGCTTTATCTATTATTTTATTTGAAGCATAAAAACTAAGTTTTCCTTTTCCAAAAGCAACTTTTAAATCTTTAGGAGCTACAAAATCAAATGTGAATTTTCCATTTTCAACTTTAGATCTTCCTTTAAAAATTTTGCTATCAATTACATCAAAGTCCATTACAATGTTTTTATTATCATTGTCTAACGTTGCTTTCTTAATTACTTTATCAAAAACTGTTACATCTATTTCACCATTAAAATTATTCAATAGTTCATTATTAGCATCTACAACATCGCCTTCAAATTGAATATAAGACAAGGCTTTTATGGTATCTAAAGATTGTGTAATATCCTTCCCATTCATTTTAGATAATTTAACAGAAGGTTTTGGAGCACTTAAATGCATTGCTGGGTCGCCAAAACTGTATATGAAAAATCTTTGCGTTGTAGAAAACTGATTTTTAACTGTCATTAAAGTCTCCGCAATTGACAAGTTTTCGTTATTAAAACTTAAAAGTGGTTCTATCAAACGCTCATTCAATGCTTGACCAACACTTATATAAATTTCTCTTGTTGTAGAAATTAACGCACTTGCACCATAATTTTCTTTCCAAAACAAAAATTCTCCAGCTGTTTTTCTTAATGGATTATCAAATCTGGAAAAATCGCAAGTAACTGTAATAAATAGCGGTAATTTATATTTGTTTTTTAAACTTTGTATTTCTGGTAAGCGAAAAATAGATTCTGCAGCCCAACCATCTTCACCACCGTGACCAAAATAATCTACCAATAAAGTTCCTTTATCTATCTGGTTTACTAATTCTAGATTTACAGTTGGATATGTTTTACCTGAAGAAGACGTTTCTTGAATAAAAGCATCTAAATATAATTTCTTTAAATTAAAAACTGGTTTGTTTGAAACAATTGATGTTGCAATTTTCTCCATATTTAACTGCAAAACTTCTTCTCCAACATTATCTATATCATCTGCAATTAAAGTAATATTAGTACGCCAATCCCCAAAAGATTCTTTACTATAATAATCCAACAATTTATCAACCACTTGCCTAGCTTGTAATACATCTGAAACTGGAATTCTACCAGTAGCAACATCCTGTCTTTCAAAAGAATTAAGCAAGCCTTCATTGTCATCCATCATTCCATAAAAATCATCCGTAACATACGATGAAGCTAAATTAAAACTGTTGTATGCTTCAAAAACCGGGACAATGTTGTTGTTACCTTCAATTCTATCTTTATAATCATATGATGCGTCTCCAAATAAACAAACATATTTAATTCTATTTGAAGTAGCATTGTCATAAAAATGTTTTACAAAATCTCTAATTGCGGTTACATCTGGTGAGCCCGATGAAAATTCGTTATAAATTTGATTTAAGGGCACTACTTTAGTTATTAACCCCGAATTTTGAGCGTGATAATCTGCCAATCTTTGCGCTTGACCCATCAAAAAGTCTTGAGTAATAATTAAATAATCTATATCTTTTAAACTATGCAAATTTTGATTTTCAACAGTGCTATTCTCTAACAATTGCGGTTCGTAAAAATCATTATCAGGAATTAAAACATACTCCAATAATTGACCTCCATTTACTTTAAAAGTGAAATTTGTGTTTGAGGATTGATTTTCAACTATATACGGATTTAGAGGGTTTGAAACATCCCAAATCCATTTAATTTTATTGGCATTTGTAATAGAAAACTCTTGTACTCCAGAAGCATTTAAAATATTGAAATTTCTAAATACAAATTGATCATCTTTAGCAGTTAACTTCCTTTTTCCTAATACCTCAATATAGTCTAAATACGCTGTTGCACTTGGATTCCCATTATTATTAAAATTTATGTTTACCTCTACTTCATTTCCTGATCCTGTTAAACTTCCTGAATTTTCATTGGCAACTGCTTTGTTTAAACCTGATATGGCACCATAGTTTATTTCGAATAAATTTTGATTATTTACAAGAACGTCCATTTTTGAAACAGATGAAGATTGAGCAACTCCTCTAACCCTAACTTCAATAGGCGCCGAATTATCAATTTCATCAAAAGGAATTGAGTAGCTACGTATGTTTTCTATGTTAAAACCATCTCCAAACCATTGTTGCCCTGCTGCGAACAAATTAACTTCATCTTTTTCGTAAAAAACAAAATCATCAAAATTTGTAATTGTTGCATTGCTTGATTCGGATATTGCTGGTTGTGTAGAAATTCTTTTACCATTCGAGGAACCGATAGTTAAAAAATAATATGCTTTTTCTGAATAAATATTGAAATTATGTTTGGTTGAGTTTAAATTTTGGTTTATACCATAATCCCAAGAATCCGGTCCGGAAGCAAAAAACAAAATATAATCTCCGGAATCAAAACTTGCATCGTTTTCTCCATTTATAAAAATGGCATTTTCCTGCAAACCGTTGTGCCTAAAATCGCTATTTTTTAAAGGAAGCATTGCTCCTCCATTACCATAAATGGAAATATTTTTAGGATCAATTGCATTTACATCTATACCTAATTTTTGTAAAAAATCTTTATCTATTTTAAAAACTCCTGTTTTATCTATTGTAAATTTATACCAACTTCCTTCGGCTAAAACTGAGTTTTTAACTGTTGTGTTTTTTTGAACATTTAATTTTGCAGCTCCAAGAGTATAATCTAATTCAAAAGAAACAATTCGCTTAATTTGATTGTTAACTTTAACAAGTGGATTTAAATTTAAAACTGCTAGTGTTGTATTAGCTGCTTTTACAATATTTAAATCTATTAAAACTTCACTACTTATAGCATCAATTGTATATGTATTAAACTCTTCAACTTGCTGATAAACAACATTTTTAATTGAAAAATCAGTTACCCTCGAATTCGAATTCACTTTCCAATTAGACGTAAAAGTTGGGTTTAAATTAGCATCTAAAAAGTTATTTTCAACAAAACTTGTGTTAACTTTCCAATCTTTACGTATTTCAAAATCAACATTATCAACCCATTTAAGTTTAAAAACCTTCGTTTGGTTTTGTTGTGAAAAAACAACGTTTCCAACTGTAAAACAAAGAAAAAATAGTATTTTTATAGCGTGTTTCATTTTATAAAAAACGTTCTAAATTTGGGATTTTATTCAAATATTATACAACATTACATATAATAAAGAACAAAAACAATCGTTATAAAAAAC
>CBDUKG010000116.1:0-6998 GCA_965367745.1 uncultured Flavobacteriaceae bacterium
CCTTCAGGATTCATTACATCCCAAAATAAACAGTGATTGTAAAAACCTCCACCATTATTTCTTACAGCTGCATTGTTCATATCCAATCCGCCTAAAATAGCTTCAATAGATTTTCCTTCTATAGCTGTTCCAGCAATTGCATTGTTTAAATTGTTTGTATAACCTTGATGATGTTTTGTATGGTGAATTTCCATAGTTCTTGCATCAATATGTGGTTCTAACGCGTCATAAGCGTACGGTAATTTTGGTAATTCAAATGACATAGTGGTATCTGTATTTAGTTAAACTTAATTATTTTACTTTTTTTCACAAGCACTCAAAGGTAACGAACCATTCTCATTTTAAAAAATCTTAAAAATCAAATGTTCTTATAGTAGTATTGGTAATAGTTATAAAACGTGATATATCTTAACTTAGACTATTTACTAAAAACGTTTTACGTTCTTAATAATTTGCATCTTCAGGATATTTCGCCATAAATTCTTCTGCTTTTTCAACCATTTTTTTACTTCCACAGAAAAATGGAACACGTTGGTGCAATTCAGTTGGTTTTATATCCATAATTCTTCTATAACCATCAGTTGCTTTTCCATTTGCTTGTTCTGCTAAAAAAGCCATTGGGTTGCATTCGTAAAGTAAACGTAATTTTCCCTTTGGACCAATAGCACTAGTTGGATACATATATATTCCACCTTTTATCATATTTCTATGAAAGTCCGAAACTAAAGATCCAATATAACGAGAGGTATAAGGCCTGTTACCTTCTTCTTCCTGACAGTATTTTAAATAGTCTTTTACGCCTTGAGGAAAATGCACATAATTTCCTTCATTTATAGAATAAATTTTTCCTTCTTCTGGGAATTGAAAATCTGGATGTGATAAATAAAATGAACCAATTGCAGGATTTAATGTAAAACCATTAACACCATGGCCCGAAGTGTAAACCAACATAGTTGAAGTTCCATAAACTACATAACCAGCAGCAACTTGTAAATTACCAGGTTGTAAAAAATCGGACATTTCAACGGGTGTTCCAACAGGAGTTACACGTTTGTAAATTGAAAAAATTGTTCCAACAGAAACATTAACATCAATATTTGATGAACCATCTAAAGGATCTATTAAAACTACATATTTATTTTCGTTAGTACCTTGTTTTCCTCTAATGGTAACAAAATCATCCTCTTCTTCACTCGCAATTCCACAAACTATTTCTCTATTTATCAAGGTTTCCATAAACACGTTATTAGCATAAACATCTAATTTTTGTTGATCTTCACCTTGTATGTTTGTTTCACCAGCATTACCCATAATATCAACCAAACCAGCTTTATTTACCTTATAATTTACAATTTTAGCGGCTAATTTAACAGAGCTTAAAAGTCTAGAAAATTCTCCAGAAGTAGATTTATAATGCTTTTGATTTTCAATAATAAATTCTCCTAGTGTTAAGTTATTGGTTTCCATTTTAGTTATTTGAAGTTTGTTTATACAAATATCGAAAAATTAATTTTGAAAAAGGGAGGAGTTTGTAAGATAGTTTGAATAAAGATTTTTTATTTTAGCATAACTATATAGCTTAAATAAGAATGAATTTTACAATTAGAGACGCAAAAATTGAAGATGTTCCTTCAATTTTAAATTTAATTAAAGAGTTAGCACATTTTGAAAAAGAAGCTGATGCAGTCGAAGTTTCAGTAAGTGACTTAGAAAAAGATGGCTTTGGAAAAACTCCTTTATTTAAGATTTTTGTTGCAGAAATTGCTAAAGAAATTGTTGGGATTGCATTATTTTACCCACGGTATTCGACCTGGAAAGGGCCTACAATTCATTTAGAAGATTTAATTGTAACAGAGCAAAAAAGAGGGCTAAAGATTGGAAGTGCTTTGTATAAAAAAGTAATTGAATATGGTTATAATGTAGGTGTAAAACGCATTGAATGGAATGTTTTAGATTGGAATGAACCCGCAATAGAGTTTTATGAAAGTACAGGTGCAAAAGTATTAAGAGATTGGGATACAGCCCAAATAGACAGAAAATCAATGAAAAAATATTTAAACAACTAAGGTGAAGGTTTATAAATTTGGTGGTGCATCTGTGAAAGATGCAGAAAGTATAAAAAATGTAGTACGTGTTTTAAAACATGAAGGTTTTGAGAATACACTTATTATTATTTCTGCAATGGGAAAAATGACCAACGCTTTTGAAAAAGTTATACATGCATACTTTAATAAATCTGAAGATTTAAGAGCCCAAATAGACGTTGTTAGAAATTTTCACACTGAATTAGTAGAGAAATTATTTGAAGAAAAACAACCAATTTTATTTGAAATTGAGTTATTATTTGGACAACTAAGTGGCTTTTTAGCTAAAAACAAGTCAACCGATTATAATTTTATTTACGATCAAATTGTTGGTTACGGAGAGTTACTTTCAACAAAAATAATTAGTAGTTATCTAAATATTGTTGGTATTTCAACAACATGGATAGATGTTAGAGATTTTATAAAAACCGACACTACTTATAGAAATGCATCTGTTAATTGGAAACAAACGTGTGATAATATAGAAACATTAGATACTCATAATTTATATATAACTCAAGGTTTTTTAGGTAGTAATTCTAAAAATAAAACCACCACATTGGGTCGAGAAGGATCCGACTATTCTGCTGCTATATTTGCCTTTTGTTTAAATGCTGAAAGTGTAACAATATGGAAAGATGTAGACGGTGTTTTAAATGCAGATCCTCGCTATTTTGAAAAAACAACATTACTGGAACAAATATCTTATAGTGAAGCTATTGAAATGGCTTTTTTTGGAGCTTCCGTAATTCATCCGAAGACATTAAAGCCGCTCGAAAATAAAAAAATCCCTTTAAATGTTCGTTCATTTTATAATTTAGAAAATAAGGGTTCAACAGTTAGTAAGGGACAACATTTATTTCCAGAAACCCCTTGTTTTATTTTAAAATCTGAACAAATTTTAGTTTCCATTTCAGCACTCGACTTTTCTTTTATGGTAGAGCATAATTTAAGTGATATTTTTAGAATTTTACACGATTGTAAATTAAAGGTAAATCTTATTCAAAATTCTGCTCTAAGTTTTTCGGTTTGTATTGAAGATAAATTCAATAATTTTGATGCCTTTTTATCAAAAATTACACTTAAATACAATGCTACTTTTGTTAACAATGTTTCATTATATACAATTAGACACGCGAACCAAAATGCCATTAATTTAGTAGAGAAAAAAGGAACTGTACTTTTAAAACAAGCCACAAAAGGAACTGTGCAACTTATTATGCAATAATTTTATGTATTTTTGTAGTTATCTTTAATTAAATTTAAATGAGTTTAGTAACACCGAAAGAAGTTTCGAAAGTAATAAATCTGGATAAATATGGATTTATTGGTACATTTTTTGGTTGGTTATTAATGAAAATCTTACGGATTTCTGCCATAAATAAACTATACAATAAACATAAACATTTAAAGGATTTAAATTTTTTTACGGCCCTTTTAGACGATCTCCAAATAAAATTTGAAATCCCAGAAGAAGATTTAAAAAGAATACCAAAAGATGGTGCTTTTATTACAGTTTCAAATCATCCTCTTGGTGGAATTGATGGTATTTTATTGTTAAAATTATTGATTGAAAAAAGACCGGATTACAAAATAATTGCAAATTTTTTACTGCATAGAATTGAGCCAATGAAGCCTTTTATTATGCCTGTAAATCCATTTGAAGATAGAAAAGATGCAAAATCGAGCATTGCAGGTATAAAAAGTGCGCTCTTGCATGTAAGAGAAGGGAAGCCTTTAGGTGTTTTTCCTGCAGGTGAAGTTTCCACTTATAAAGATGGAAAATTAATTGTTGATAGACCTTGGGAAGAAGGAGCAATAAAACTAATTCAGAAAGCAAAAGTTCCTGTAATTCCTATTTATTTTCATGCTAAAAATAGCCGATTGTTTTATTTTCTGTCTAAACTAAATCCTACACTTAGAACAGCAAAATTACCTTCAGAATTATTATCTCAAAAAGAACGTATTATTAAGGTTAGAATAGGGAAAGCTATACCTGTTAAAGACCAAGAAGAGTATGATGATACACAAGATTTTTGCGATTTTATTAGAAGAAAAACATATATGTTAGCAAACCCTTTTGAAAAGGTAGCTAAAACTATAAACGCCTCGTCATTAAAAAAAACGAAGCAACCAAAAAAAATAGTTAGTAAAAAGAATAATGATAAAATTATTCAAGAAGTAGATGCGCTTCGAAACAATAATGGGAGATTGCTAAAAAGTAAAGATTATGAAGTCTTTTTTGCTCCGAGTAATAAAATACCTAACATAAAATTTGAGATAGGTCGTTTACGTGAAATTACTTTTAGAGAAGTTGGAGAAGGCACGAACGAATCTATAGATTTAGACCGATTTGATGGGTTTTATCATCATTTGTTTTTATGGGATGATGCTGAAAAAAAATTAGTTGGAGCCTATAGAATGGGATTAGGTAAAGGTATTTATAAAAAATACGGTATCGAAGGTTTTTATATACACACCCTTTTTAAGTTTGAACCAGAATTGTATTCAATGATGGAAAATTCTATAGAAATGGGGCGTGCATTTATCATAAAAGAATACCAGCAAAGACCAATGCCGTTATTTTTACTTTGGAAAGGTATTGTGCATGTGACATTACGCCACCCAGAATATAAATATTTAATTGGAGGGGTTAGTATTAGCAACCAATTTTCCAATTTTTCAAAATCGTTAATGATTGAGTTTATGAAATCTCATTATTATGATCCATACATTGCACAATACATTCATCCCAAAAAAGAATATAAGGTAAAATTAAAAGATGCCGATAAAGATTTTGTTTTTGATGCTACCAAGGCAGATATGAATAAGTTTGATAAAGTAATTGATGAAATTGAACCTGGAGCGCTTAGAATTCCTGTGTTGATTAAAAAATATGTAAAACAAAATGCGCGCTTAGTTGCTTTTAACGTTGATCCAAAATTTAATAATGCGGTAGATGGATTAATGTATATTAGAGTTTCAGACATACCAGAAAGCACTGTAAAACCAGTTATGGAAGAGTTTCAGGCAGAACTCGAAAGCAGCTTAGAAAATGAGAATTTAGAAACTTCAATCGCTTCTAAATAACATTAATAAATTTATTCTCGATAGATTAAAGTTGGTGTAAGTGCAATATCAAATTATAAAAAATAATAGAAAAAGCAGCCTGAAAAATACTATTTTTCAGGCTGCTTTTTATTTCAACAAATTAACAACTACAAGTCAAATTTAATTCCCTGCGCAAGTGGTAATTCAGTTGTATAATTTATAGTATTTGTTTGACGACGCATATAAATTTTCCAAGCATCTGATCCAGATTCTCTTCCTCCTCCTGTATCTTTTTCACCACCAAAAGCACCACCAATTTCAGCCCCTGAAGTTCCAATATTTACATTTGCAATTCCACAATCTGATCCAGCTTGAGATAAAAACAACTCAGCTTCACGTAAATTATTTGTCATTATTGCAGATGAAAGCCCTTGATTTACACCATTCTGAATTTCAATAGCATTGTTAACATCACCAGTGTATTTTAATAAATACAAAATAGGTGCAAAGGTTTCATGTTGTACAATTTCAAAATGATTTTCAGCTTCAGCAATAGCTGGTTTTACATAACAACCAGTTTCAAAACCTTTACCGGTTAATACACCACCTTCAACTAATAATTTTCCGCCTTCTTCAACAACTTTTGCCAACGCATTTTCATACATTTTAACAGCATCTTTGTCAATTAAAGGCCCAACATGGTTGTTTTCATCTAAAGGATTTCCAATACGTAATTGTTTATAAGCTGCTACTAATGCATCTTTTACTTTAGTATACATAGATTCGTGAATTATTAATCTACGTGTAGATGTACAGCGTTGTCCGGCAGTTCCTACAGCTCCAAAAACGGCTCCAATAACTGTCATTTTTAAATCTGCATCTGGAGTTACAATAATGGCGTTATTTCCTCCTAATTCTAACAACGATTTTCCTAAGCGTTCTCCAACTGTCCTTCCAACAATTTTACCCATTCTAGTAGAACCTGTTGCTGAAATTAAAGGGACTCTTTTATCCGTTGTCATAAACTCACCAACTACATAATTTCCATTAATTATATTTGAAATTCCTTCTGGTAAGTTATTTTCTTTTAAAACGCCAGCTATAATATTTTGACAAGCAATACTGCATAAAGGAGCTTTTTCCGAAGCTTTCCAAATACAAACATCACCAGAAATCCAAGCCAAGGCGGTATTCCAAGCCCAAACTGCTACAGGGAAATTAAATGCTGAAATAATTCCAACGATTCCTAGTGGATGGTATTGTTCATACATTCTATGTCCAGGACGTTCTGAATGCATTGTGAGTCCGTGTAATTGACGCGATAAACCGACAGCAAAATCGCAGATATCAATCATTTCTTGTACTTCACCTAAACCTTCTTGCAGCGATTTACCCATTTCATAAGAGACAAGCTCTCCTAAAGGTTGTTTTAGTTCTCTTAATTTATCACCAAATTGTCTTACAATTTCTCCACGTTGTGGAGCTGGTTTTAATTTCCAACTTTTAAAAGCTGTTTGTGCATTTTCAATAACCTGCTCGTAATCTTGTTTGGTAGTAGAAGTTACTTTTCCAATTAATGCTCCATCAACTGGAGAATATGATTCAAGAACTTCACCATTTCCAAATGAATTTGAACCTGTTGATGTTCCATTATTTAATTGTATAACACCTAGGTCTTTAAGTGCTTTTTGTATCGTGTCTTTTATAGTTGTGGCTTCCATGATAATTATTGTTTAAAAATTCTATCAACAAAGCTACGAATATTAAATGGTAAAAAAAGTAAAGCCGTTTCAAATTTGAAACGGCTCTCTTCATTCAATATTTGGTAACCAACCAAATAATAAACCAACTAAAACTTATAAT
>CBDUKG010000117.1:0-6748 GCA_965367745.1 uncultured Flavobacteriaceae bacterium
ATACTCAAATTTAATAAGTTAGGTTGTAAAATTGTATGATAAATGTCAAGTAACAAAAAAAGCCAAGTGTAAGTACTTGGCTTTTTTAAATTATTAATTACTATTTATTCTTCGTTATATCTTCGTTGTGGTGAAACATTAAACAACACACCTCCTGCATTTTCAAACTCTTTTTCAAGGCTTGGAATTTCAGTTGTAAATAACGCATTTAACTTGCCTGAAATACCATTAAAAGCATCTTGTGCTAATTTAAATTGCTCTTTTTGTGCTCCAGTAATATCAACTTGTGCAGAACTTGTAGTATATAATGCATATCTATTACGAGATGCGACAGAATTCTTAGCTCCAAATCCGCCAACAATTATTTTAGCTACATTGTCAACTTCCTTTTGAGCGTTATTTAACTTAGTTACAAGTGTATTTGCTTCAACAGGTGTTTTCTCTAGAATTGCTTTCATATTAGTAATTCTAGCATTCATATCTTTTATTTTTCCGTTAGCCGCAGTTACATTTGCATTTAAATCGTATACATCTTTTAAGAAGTTAAAATTAGCTTCGTAATTTGGTGTTCCTAATGCATTTGGTAACGAAATTACTTTAAATGCTGTAGGTTCCACAAGACGTGTGAATTTTCCGTTTTCGTTCTTATCTAAAGCAACTTTATACGTTCCTGGTGGTACTTTTATACCTCTATTGGTTAAATAACTTAAATCCCAAGAAATGCTATTGTACCCTTTTTTAAGTGGTGCTTCTATTTTACGTACAATACTATTTGCATTGTTATAAATAGTAAATACCAAGTTTGGTTTTACTTCATCACTTTCAAGTCTTAACTCCTCTTCTGAAGGATAATAATAGGTTTCAGATTTTTCTGAAGCTTTTTGTTTTTTAATTCTTTGTTGTTTTAAAGATTCGAAACCATTTTTCACATAATATTCGAAGGTAGCAGCTGGATTTGGATTTTTAGCTCTAAAATGAACATCTCCTTGATAGTTTAAATTACTTGAAGGAAAATATAATAAGGTTTCATCAATTTCAAAAATATGTGCTTCTTTTTCAGGAATTGAAGGATTTAATTCTCTTAATGAAGTATAATTATCTAACACATAAAATCCTCTACCAAAAGTAGCAACTACCAAATCATTTTCTCTTTCTTGAATTGTGATATCTTTTACTTGAATTGTAGGAATTCCCTTTTTAATTTGAACCCATTTGTTACCACCATCAATAGTAGTCCAAACGCCCCATTCTGTTCCAATAAATAAAATATTAGGATTTACATGGTCTTCTTGAATACAATACACAGTTCCCGAAGGTAAATTTGAAGCTATAGAACTCCACGTTTTACCATTATCGGTACTTTTAATTAAATAAGGTGTAAAATCGCTGCTATTTTTTCTACCATCAAAACAAGCGTATACAGTTCCTTGCGAATGTTGAGAAGGCAAAATATAATTTACAAACGTCATTTCTGGAACTCCTGTAAATTTATCGTAACGTGTCCAATTTTCACCATCATTTTCTGAAGTCCAAATCAATCCGTCATCAGTTCCCACATACAACATTCCTTGTTTTAAAGGAGATTCAGCCAAAGCAAAAATGTTTCCAAATTTAGAAGTTGACATGTTTTTTGCTACTGCTTCTGGTGGCCACATTTTACCCATCATTGGTAAGGTATTTTGATCGATTCCACGTGTCATATCACCACTTACCTTTTTCCAAGTTCCTCCCATATCTGTACTTTTCAGCACATAATTTCCACCTACATAGAGCGTCTTATTATTAAATTTACTAATAAAATATGGTGTATTCCAATTCCAATTATACTCTTCATCTTCAGTAGGTTGTGGCTTTATTGAAATACTATTTCCTGTAGTTCTATCGTATCGTCTTAATCCACAATATTGCGATTCACAATAATGAATGTCTGGATTTTCTGGATCTGGTATCGATAAATAGCCATCACCACCAATAGTATATGTCCAATCTGCATTTACTATATTTCTTCTATGCGTTTGTGAAGGTCCAAACCACGAACCATTATCTTGTGCACCTCCATAAACATTGTAAAACGGATAATCATTATCGGTACGTACGTGGTAATATTGCGTAATTGGCAAATTGCTTTTAAACTGCCACGTTTTAGCTCTGTCGTAACTTTCGTAAATACCACCATCACATCCTACTAAATAGTGATCAGTATCATTTGGGTTTATCCAAAGGGCATGGCTATCTACGTGTTTATTTCTTCCTTCTATGTTTTCCCAAGTTTTTCCTCCATCATCAGACAAACCATTACGTGTATCCATTAAAACAATTAAGTCTGGATCAATAGGATCTGCATACAACTCGTTATAATATTGTGGGCTACTAGAAACTTTATCACTTCTTTTTACCCAGCTTTCACCTCTATCATTAGAGCGGTAAACGCCTCCTTTATTTCCAGGAAGTTCAATAACCGCATATACAATTTCTGGATTAGAAGAAAGTGCTAACCCAATTCTACCAACATCACCTTTAGGCAATCCTTTTGTTATTTTTCTCCAAGTTGCACCTGCATCTTCCGATTTATAAATTGCAGATTCTGGTCCTCCATTTATTTTAGAATATACTCTACGTTCTCTTTGATGTGAAGCTGCATATAAAACATCTGGATTTCTAGGATCCATTTCCATATCAGAAACACCTGTGTACTCACCTACTTCTAAAATTCTTTTCCA
Organism: uncultured Flavobacteriaceae bacterium; assembly: GCA_965367745.1. Taxonomy (GTDB): domain Bacteria; phylum Bacteroidota; class Bacteroidia; order Flavobacteriales; family Flavobacteriaceae; genus Lutibacter. The sequence goes on from CBDUKG010000117.1 coordinate 2,721, forward strand.
CGTTTTTCCACCATCAATTGTTTTATACAACCCTCTTTCGCCTCCTGGACCCCAAGCCTGACCTTGAGAAGCCACATACACAACATTGCTATTTCTTGGGTCAATCATAATTTTTCCAATTTGAGAACTTGTTTTAAGTCCCATATTGGTAAACGATTTTCCACCATCGGTAGTTTTATAAACTCCATCTCCATAGGCTAAATTCCGTTGTGTGTTGTTTTCTCCTGTTCCAACCCAAAGTACATTAGAATTATTAGGATCCATTGCCAAACAACCAATTGAAAAAACCGATTCTTTATCAAAAATTGGCTCAAAAGTTGTTCCGTGATTTATAGTTTTCCATAAACCTCCTGAAGCTACACCTACATAATATTCTGAAGGGTTTTCTGGGTTTACAGCAAAATCTGAAATTCTACCTGAATAAGCAGCTGGACCAATACTTCTAAAACTTAACATGTTTAATGTTTGACTGTTTAGTTCGAATTGCTCTGAAGTTTTATCTGTTTTCTTTTTTCTTTTTTGAGCAACAGTTTGCTGCGTAGAAAAAATAAAAAACACCAACAAAATACTTGAAAATATCCAACTATTGTTTTTAATATAATTCATAAAATTGTGTTTAAATTGATTAATTAAAATGAGTGTACTAAAATAAACATTTTATTTTATGAATTTTAGTACTGATTTAATATAGAATAATACTAAATAACGTGAAATAGTATTATTTTCAAAAATTAAAATAGAATGTATCTTTACGCAAACTATATACAACTTTATTTATATGAACAATACCATAGTATCTGTAAAATGGCTTCATGAGAATTTAAATGATCCTGATTTAATTATCTTGGATGCTAGCCAAACCAAAACGATACATAATACAACATCGAAATTTCAGGGATTACAAATAAAGAATGCTCGTTTTTTTGATATTAAAAATTCGTTTAGTAGAAAAGATACTGAGTTACCAAATATGCTTCAAAATCCCAAAGAATTTGAGCAAGCTTGTAGAAAAATCGGTATAAATAAATCTAGTAAAATTGTAGTTTATGATAACTTAGGAATTTATACCAGTCCAAGAGTTTGGTGGCTATTTAAAACTATGGGACATAACACTGTTGCTGTTTTAAATGGTGGATTGCCCGCTTGGCATCAAGAAGGTTTTAGATTAGAACCTATTTTGAAAAACACTTACAGTTTAGGTGATTTTGAAGCGACATTTCATCCAGAATTGGTGAAAGACATTGAAGCTATAAAAACAAATATTACTGCTAAAACTGCACTGGTAATTGATGCGCGTTCTGAAGGAAGATTTAACGGAACTGTTCCAGACCCAAGACCTGATTTAAAAAGTGGGCATATACCAAATTCTATAAATTTGCCTTATACAGAAGTGCTTGAAAATGGAAAATTTAAATCAGAAAAAACTCTTAAAAGTATTTTTAGTGAGTTAAAAATCGAAGACAATCCGTTAACTTTTACGTGTGGCTCTGGAATTACGGCTTGTATTTTAATGCTTGCCAGCGAACTTGTTTCAAACAACCAAAAAGCGGTTTATGATGGTTCTTGGACAGAATGGGCTTCTGCAAAAAATACTCCAATACACACTAAAGTTTAGTAGCACCACCTTAAAAGACTGTTTAAAAAATACCCTTTTAATGATTTTTTAAACAGTCTTTTGTTAATTGTAAACCACATTAAAGTTTAACTAAGCTTCAACACTTTCTTTATTTCTTTCCTTAATTATTTTTTCAACTAAGTCTGGAACTTTTTCAAATAAAGCAGCTATTCCATGTGTTTTCCCTGCTTCAAGGAACGAAATATGATCGCCTTTGGTAACTAAAAAACCAATAGGTTCTATACCAACGCCTGCTCCAGCTCCGATTCCTTCGGCACTACGATCTTTCTTTTCATGATTTTCTCCTCCGCCTGAGCCAAATCCCATACCTACTTTAATAACTGGTACACATTTAAATTCGCCTAAATCAAATTGCTTTCCAATTACAGTATCTGTATTTGCTTCAGTCTTCATAAAATCTGTAATTTGTTTTAATAATTCTTCAAAATGTAAATCCATATTTTTTGATTTTTAATTGTTAATAAATGTTTTAATAATATTAAATGGTCTGTTTTTTATATACAACACCATTTGATTTCTACCTGCAAAATTGATTGTAAAACTTCCAAAATTATAATTCAATACTGCAAAAACAGGGTATAACTTTGCATTTAGTATACAATCTCCAGTATCAATATTTACAAGTAGTTTTTTTACTTTAAATGTTCTTAAAATTTTATACCCTTTTTTTAGTCCAGCACGCCTTTTTTTCATTAAACCAGTTGTCTTTTTTGTTTTTTTGTTTTTATTGGAACTTTTTAATCTAAACGGATAGAAATAAAACTTAAAAAAGAAGAGTTGCATTCTAATTTTTAAAACTGCTACTTTATCACTTTCCAAACTAATTTTAAAAAAATGCGTTAATTTTAAGTAATATGTATTTGCAGTTGTATCTAAATAAATTACAATTGGAGCAACTAATAAATATACTACCAACAACAAAAACAGCACTAAAAAAATGCCCAAATACATGTTTTTAATTTTATTTGAAGTACTAAATTTTAAAATTATTATGCTATGATGCCAATCATTTTTATTCAAAAAATTGATAAAAACACTATGATTCTAATCAGTTTACCAACTATTTTTTTAATTCATAATTAAGACCTTTCTAGAAATCATAAGCCTAACCCTTTTGAATATTCTATTCTTTTTCAAGGGTTTTCTTATGTCCTTTTGAAAGAAACCAATAAACAAGATACAATATTCCAGGAGGTACAATTCCAATCATAATGTATAAATTGGAAATCAAATCTGAACGAAGTATTAACAACCCAATTATTCCTAAAGTAGTGATAAGCCCTCCAATTTTTTCGTTTTTAAGAGCAACAGATAAACCAATTATTGCACTTACTGGGAAACAAATAAAAGTGATGATATCTCGATTACTCAAATTTTCTAGGCCTAATCCTTCATCTCCAAACATGTATGCTAGCACAAAAAATAATACAAATACTAAAATAAGTGTTCCCCAAATTCTGGCAATCCAACGAATAATTTTTACTTTCTTTTCTTGATTTTTCATAATACTTCTTTTTTTGGATATTTTAATAATTGCATAATTGCGTAGCCTGATAAAGCTGCTAGAATAAACCCTCCTATAACCAAAATAAAGCCCTCAATATAAATACCTGGAAACATTGCAATTCCCCAACAAGCGGTACTTATTGGAATCCACCATATTGCATACTTTGTGACAGATTTTAAAAGAGGGGCTTGTAAAATTCCAGTTAAAAGTCCACCAATGAAGCTTGACACTATAATACTAACATTCTCATTGTTTAAAGGTTCTGGAAGTACTATTCCCATTTCTTCAGAAATTACTATTAAAGCAACTGGGACTCCAATACCAATGGCCGCCGCAAAAATCCACCAAAGGCTAATTTTGAAATATTTTTTTAGTAATATCCATTGTGCAAACCCAGTTGTTCCTCCTAGGCAAAGACCAACAATAAGATTTGTTTCTTTAGGATAAAATGGATTTATGATTAAATGAGACAAAATTATAGCCAAAAGAATACTTATAGGCCATGAAAAACTTACTGCTATCATCCAATACAAGAAAAAATCTTTTTTAAACTTAATAAGTTTTGTTTTCAAAGTTCATTTATTTAAATGTAATAATGGGTTATAATTCTAAAGTAAAGGGATAAAAGCCATTAGGATAAAACCCATGAGATAGCTTTGTAGCTATCATTAGTTCATTAGAGGTTTTAGAAAACCTTTGCTGAAGCTAACTTTAAGAAACCTAACTTGGTTTTCTAGTATTAGGTAGTTTAGTAAAGTTAAGCACTGAAGTTTCAATTTCCAAATAAAAACAACTGAATTTCAAGGTTTTATCATTTACAAAGTACACTTAAGATGGCTTTTTATATAGATTTAAACGATATTTATTAAAATCAACAATCTTTAA
>CBDUKG010000118.1:0-6624 GCA_965367745.1 uncultured Flavobacteriaceae bacterium
CTTGTTTTAATGCTTCTTCAGCATTTTCAATAATTAATTCTTCACCAAAAACATTTATGAAATGTTTGGTACGTCCAGTTATTCTAATTCTAAATGGTTTTAGTGTAGTAAATTTTACGGTATCGCCTATTAAATAACGCCATAAACCGCCATTTGTAGTAATTACTATGGCGTAATTGGTGTTTAATTTTACTTTTTCAAGCGGTATGGCTTCAGAATTCTCGCATTCAAAAGTATCCATTGGAATAAATTCATAAAAAATCCCATAATCTAACATTAGTAATAAATCTAAAGAATTATTTTTATCTTGAATTGCAAAAAATCCTTCTGAAGCATTGTAGGTTTCGTAATATTTAAAGTTTTTTTTCGGGATTAATTTTTTAAACTGTTCTCTGTATGGATTAAAATTTACACCACCATGAAAATACACTTCTAAATTAGGCCAAACTTCTAAAATATGCTCTTTTCCAGTTTTTTCTAGGATCCTGTTTAACAGCACTAACATCCAAGAAGGTACACCTACTAAACTTGTAATATCTTCATTTATAGTTTCTTCAACTATGGCATTTAATTTTGTTTCCCATTCACCCATTAAAGCAATTTCTTGTTTTGGAGCACTACTGAAATCTGCCCAAAACGGCATATTTTCAATAATAATTGCCGACAAATCTCCAAAATAGGTATCGTTATCTTCATAAACAGCGCTGCTTCCTCCTAAGCGTAAACCTTTTCCAGTGAATAATTGAGCCTCTTCATTATTGTTAAAATACAAGCAAAGCATGTCTTTTCCAGCTTTAAAATGGCAATCTTCTAAGGCTTCATCACTTACAGGAATAAATTTACTTTTTGCATTGGTAGTGCCACTTGATTTAGCAAACCATTTAATTTGTGTAGGCCAAAAAACATTTTGCTCACCTTTTCGAGTACGATCGATTAAATATTCTATAGATTCATATTGTTGAATAGGAACGTTTTTAGTAAACTCATTATAGTTTTTAATTGAAGAAAACCCATATTTTAAGCCTATTTCCGTGTTTTTAGCTTTATTCAGTAATTTAAACAATAATTCTTGCTGAACATCAATAGGATATTTTAAAAACAATTCCATTTGATGTTTTCTTTTTTTTAAAAACCAAGATATTATTGAATTTACTATTTGAAATGGCATATTATAATCAGTATATTTGGAATGTTAAATTTAATAAAAAACTTTACATGCAATATCAAACCGTACTAAAAAAAATGAAAACAGAACTTAACAATCAAGTTCAATATTATTTAGAGGTTGAAAATGATTTTTTAGTTTTAAATCAATTATTAGATAAAAACATTGAGTTAAGTTTTCTAGGGTATCAATGTTTATGCTGTGGTAAAGAAAAAAAAATATTTAGACAAGGCTTTTGTTACGATTGTTTCTATAAAAGTGCTGCTGTTGGAGATTGGATTATGAAACCAGAATTAAGTACCGCACATGAAGATATTGAAGATAGAGATTTAGACTACGAGAAAAGTGTACAATTACAACCGCATATTGTATATTTGGCACTTTCAAGTAATGTAAAAGTTGGTGTAACTAGAAAAACGCAAGTTCCAACTCGTTGGATAGACCAAGGAGCTTCAAAAGCTATTGAAATTGTAGAAGTTCCGAATAGGTATTTAGCGGGTATTACAGAAGTTGCTTTAAAAGAACATGTTGCAGATAAAACAAGTTGGCAAAAAATGTTGAAAAATGAAGTTTCAACTGATGACTTAATTGAAGCACGAGAAAAATTAAAACAATACATTCCAGAAGAAGCCCAGCCTTATTTTTTAGCAAATAATGGTAAAATTACAGAGATAAATTATCCTGTTTTACAATACCCTAAAAAAATTAAAAGCTTAAATTTGGAAAAATCACACGTTTATTCTGGAAAATTAAAAGGGGTAAAAGGGCAGTATTTATTATTTGAAGACAATACCGTTTTTAATGTTAGAAATAATGAAGGTTTCAAAGTAATAATTACAATTAAGTAATTAATAAAATAGTAACATAATATATGATTGCATTTATTCATAACCTAGTTGTTAAAACAGTAAAACGTAGATTCAAAAGAAATACGGATATACCTCATAAAAAACTTTCTGAAGAAGTTAAAAATATAGAAGTTAGTATTTCTCATAGTATTAGCGAAGTGTTTTTTATTTTAATTGGAGTTGTTTCTGCTGGTTTTGGCTTAAAAGGGTTTTTATTACCAAATTCTTTTATTGATGGTGGAGCAATGGGAATATCTTTATTAATTTCAGAAACTACGGGCTTTTCACTATCTATACTCATTATAGTTGTGAATTTTCCATTTATTATTCTGGGCTACTCAAACATAGGAAAACAATTTGCTATAAAAAGTATTTTAGCAATTATTGCATTGGCATTAACGGTGCATTTTATTCCATATCCTTTAATTACATCAGATAAATTATTAATCGCTGTTTTTGGAGGTTTTTTCCTAGGAGGTGGTATTGGAATGGCAATTAGAGGAGGCGCTGTTATAGATGGAACAGAGGTGTTGGCAATTTATTTAAGTAAAAAAACAGGTCTTACAATTGGTGATGTAATTTTAATTGGTAACGTTATTATATTTTCCTTTGGGGCTTATATTTTGTCTATAGAAGTTGCTTTGTACGCAATGTTAACATATATGGCTGCTGCAAAAACTGTTGATTTTATTATAGAAGGTGTTGAGGAATATACAGGCATTACAATTATTTCTAATCAAAGTGAAAAAATAAGGTTAATGATAACTGAAAGTTTAGGGCGTGGAGTTACGGTGTACGCTGGAAAAGGTGGCTTTGGTAAAAAAGGAGCAGACCTTACTAATTTTGATATTCTTTATACCATTGTAACACGACTTGAAATTGCCAAAATTAAAACTGAAATTGATAAAATAGATGAGGACGCTTTTATAATTATGAATAGTATAAAAGACACTAAAGGTGGAATGATAAAAAAACGACCTTTAAAATAATTGGGGTTAAATCTATTTAATTCAATCTTAATTTAATTAGGTAAATGTTTCTTTTTATTGATGGCTTAACCATTTACTTTATGTTTCACTTACACTTATAAATCAATAACTTTTCTAATTTGTTACCCATTTAACTCATATAATGCAAATTATATGCCAAAATTAGTCAAGTAGTTTAATTTCTTCTCCTTGTTTTAAATGAAAGCGTTTTCTAAATAAGTGTACAATAAAATATAAAATTGGTGTATCTAAAAGTGCAATTATAATTTTAAATAAAAAACCACTTAAAACTAAAGTACCAAATAAACTCCAAGGCAATACATTAAAAAGACATAACAAACCAACTACTGTTGAAGTGTCAATTAACTGAGAAGAAAATGTAGAAAAATTATTTCGTAACCATAAATGTTTACCATTTGTTTTTCGTTTCCAAAAATGAAAAATCCTAATGTCAACAAATTGGGCAAATAAATAGGCTAACATTGAGGCTAAAACGGCAATAGGCGATAACCCAAATACTTTTGTGAAAATTTCATTGTTAATTGGTGAGCTGTGAATTGCAGGTGTGTAATTTGCAATTAAAATAATACACATTGAAAAAAATGAAGCAAAAATCCCAGCAATTACAACTTGATTTGCTTTTTTTCGACCATAAATTTCTGAAATAATATCAGTAATTAAAAACGTAATTGGGTAGGGTAAAATACCAACAGAAAGTTCAAATCTAAACCAGCCAAAAGGATTCCAATAAAAGAACTTCTGAAAAATTAAATTTGAAGCCACCAATGCAGCAATAAACATAGAGGCTAAAATTAAATAGATTGTAAAAGCTTCAGATTTTAGTTTTGGATTCATTAGTAGCAAGTTGATACGAATATAGTAATTTATTCTTATTTTTGCTTTTTGAAATTTGAATTGAAATAAATATATAAAATGAAAGCATACATATTTCCAGGTCAAGGAGCACAATTTACAGGAATGGGATTAGATTTATATCAAAACTCACCGTTAGCTCAGGAACTATTTGAACAAGCAAACGATATTTTAGGTTTTTCTATAACAGACATTATGTTTGAAGGTTCTGCCGAAGATTTAAAACAAACTAAAGTAACACAACCTGCAATATTTTTACACTCAGTAATTTTAGCAAAAACATTAGGAGACGATTTTAAGCCAGAAATGGTTGCGGGTCATTCTTTAGGTGAATTTTCTGCTTTGGTTGCCAATGGAGTGCTAACTTTTGAAGATGGACTTAAATTGGTTTCTAAAAGAGCCTTAGCAATGCAAAAAGCGTGTGAAGCTCAAGAATCTACAATGGCTGCAGTTTTAGGTCTAGATGATGCTGTTGTTGAAGAAGTTTGTGCGAGTATCGATGGAATAGTGGTAGCGGCTAATTACAACTGCCCAGGACAACTAGTTATTTCTGGGGAAATTGCTGCAATAGACAAAGCATGTGCTGCACTTACTGAAAAAGGAGCAAGAAGAGCTTTAAAATTACCAGTTGGTGGAGCGTTTCATTCACCTCTTATGGCACCTGCAAGAGAAGAATTAGCGGAGGCTATTAAAAATACAATTTTTAGTGAACCAACGTGTCCTGTATATCAAAATGTTGTGGCTAAAGCTGTTACAAACCCAGATGATATTAAAGAAAATTTAATAGCACAATTAACAGCTCCAGTGCGTTGGACACAATGCGTACAAGCTATGATTGCTGATGGAGGAACTGAATTTGTTGAAGTTGGCCCAGGTAAAGTTTTACAAGGATTAATGCGTAAAATAGATAGAAATGTTACTGCTAGTGGAGCAGATAACTAATTCTTATATTAATTGAAACTGAAATAAAAAAGGCTGACTAAAATTTTAATTTTTTGTCAGCCTTTTTTACAATCTACAATTGCTTTTAATTACAATGTTTCTTGCCACTTCCAAGCAGAAAGTAAAGCATCATCTAAAGTTAGTCCAGCTTTCCAGCCAAGTACTTTGTTGGCGAAATTTGTATCTGCATAAGCAGCTGTAATATCACCTTCTCTTCTATCTACCAGTTTATAATTTACTTTTTTACCCGTAACTTTTTCAAAAGTTTTAATTACTTCTAGTACAGAATTTCCTTTTCCAGTACCTAAATTAAAAACTTCAAATTGAGATTTATTATTGTTATCAATTAATCTTTTTAGAGCAACAATATGCGCTTTTGCTAAATCTACCACATGAATATAATCTCTAACAGCGGTGCCATCTGAAGTTGGATAGTCACTTCCAAAAACTGATAATTCTTTTCTAATTCCAGCTGCAGTTTGAACTACAAACGGGATTAAATTTTGAGGTACCCCTATTGGTAATTCCCCAATTTTTGCAGATTCGTGCGCTCCTGTAGGATTAAAATACCTTAGAGCAATCGCTTTTAAATCGGTTACTTTGGTAGTGTCTTTAATAATTTCCTCACCTATTTGTTTCGTGTTTCCATAAGGAGATTCCGCTGGTTTAATCGGTGCTTTTTCAGTAATTGGTAATTCATCTGCTTGTCCATAAACAGTACAAGATGAACTAAATATAAAATTATTTAAGTTATTGGCTTTCATTTCTTGAAGCAAGTATACCAAACTACCAATATTGTTTTCATAATATTCTAACGGCATTTGTACACTTTCACCTACTGCCTTAGATGCTGCAAAATGAATAACTCCATCAACTTTATTAGTTACGAAAAAATCTTTTACACTCTTTTTATCTTTTAAATCAATGTTGAAGTAAGCAGGTTTAATTCCCGTTATTGAAGTAATTTTATCTAGAACTTCTATAGAAGTATTGGACAAATTATCAATAATTAAAACTTCAAAACCTTCATTTTGTAATTCTACAACGGTATGTGATCCAATAAAACCTAGTCCACCTGTAACTAAAATTTTGTTCATAATTTATTTAATGAAATTTAAAATTGTGGACGAAATAAAATTCAATTGTTCTTCGTCTAGTTCCGTATGCATAGGTAAAGAGATTACAGTATCAATCAATTCATTTGTAACTTTAAAATCAGGTTCATTATAACGTTCATCTGCATACGCTTTTTGACTGTGTAAAGGCACAGGATAGTAAATAGCATTTGGAATTCCGTTATCTAATAAATGTTGATGTAATTCGTTTCTTTTACCATTTAATATTTGCAAAGTATATTGATGAAAAACATGACAATCACAATTTTCACAGATAAATTCGCAGCTATTTCCAGTTTTAGGAGTTACAATATTTGCATTGTTTTTAAATGCATTGTTGTAAAATATTGCCGCTTTTCTACGTGCATCACAATACCCATCTAAAAGAGGTAATTTTACATTTAAAACAGCAGCTTGAACACTGTCTAATCTAGAGTTAACACCAACAACATCGTGGTAATAACGCTTGTACATTCCGTGGTTTACAATTCCTCTAATTGTATGTGCTAAATCATCATCATTAGTGAAAATTGCACCACCATCCCCATAACAACCTAAATTTTTAGAAGGAAAGAAAGAAGTTGTTCCAATAGTTCCAATAGTTCCAGCTTTCTTTTTAGTGCCATCTTTAAATGTGTAATTTGCTCCAATTGCTTGTGCAGTATCTTCAATTACAAATAAGTTGTGTTCTT
>CBDUKG010000119.1:0-6390 GCA_965367745.1 uncultured Flavobacteriaceae bacterium
TGTAAATATCCTTTAGAAAGGCATTCTATTAAAAAAATATCATATTCAACTATTTCAATTGCCTTGCTTTTTAACATTGATCCAGCCACACGCGGAGAAATATAACTACTTTCGGTATTATATATTTGTTGTACCGCCTTTTTTAGTTCTCTTAAACCTTCTCTGCTTTTCCAAACATAGGCATTTATCATATGCTCATTAAATAAAGTTTGAACTGTATATTCCTTGTCTTCAACGGAAAATACGGCAATTTTTAACAAGGGAAATTCCTTTCTAACGGCTTCTATCAATGCTTCTCCAGATTTTATCTTTTGCTCTTTATAATCTTCATCAAAAGATAAATCACTAATTAATAAATCGAAAGGTTGGTTATTTAATTTGGCACTCTTTAATTTAAGTAAGGCTTCATCGCAATATTGCACATACTCAATTTGGGCAATACCTAAATCTGTTAATTGCGACTTTATTCCACTATTAATAAAGTCCATGTCTTCTGCTATTAATACTTTTTGAAACATAGCTATTATTTTTTAAAACTAATAAATACTTTAAATCCTTTATTTAAAGATGTTTCAAAATTAATAAGACCATTTATAGATTTTATACGGGTTTCCACATTTTTAAGTCCATTGCGTACTTTTAGTTCAGTTTGATCCGCGCCTTTTCCATTATCGGAGTAATTTATAAAATATTCATTAGCAGTATTTTTAAAAGAAATGGCTACTAAGGTCGCTTCGCTATGCTTTTGCATATTTACCATAAGCTCTTGCAATATTCTATAAATTTCTATTTGCTTGTCTTTAGAAATTTCTGCTAGTGTTACTTCACTACTATTTTTAAGAATTATAGTAGTTGTAGTAGTATTAAAACTTGTAAGTAGGTTTTTTAAAGAATTTTTGAAATTTACACCCGTTTCTATCGTATTGTTTTGATGTGAAATATCTCTTGTTAGTAAATATACTTTTTCCAAATCATTTAAAAGCTGCTCTGCAGGTGCTGCAGTATACTGCACTTTATTCATAATATTTACCACGTTATTTGCAACTTCATCATGAAGTTTTTTAGCTATACGTGTTTCGGTTTTATACACTTCTGCCCTTTTCTCTTGTACATGTTTTTGTTTACGATAAAATAAAAAACCTAGTAAGCCAAGAACAACCGCGCCACTTGAAGCAGCTCCAATGATATTTCTGGTTTTTTCTTTTTCTAATTGTAACTCTTTTTTTGAGTTTGTAATTTTTAATTGCAAGTTATCTTCACGGTTTTTTTCACTATCATACCGCAACTTTTCAAATTTATTTAAGATGTTTCTTTCTGCATCTATGATACTATCACTTAACTTAATATATTTATGATAATATTCTTTTGCTTTGGCAGAAGTTTCCAACTCGATTAGTTTTTGCATAGCCTCCAATTGATCTTCTGCACTATTAAGTAAGGTGGCTTGCTTATACATTTTATGTGCATATTCAAGTGCTCTATCCGGGTTTTTATTTTTGTAATAATCGGCAAGATGGGCATAGCTTGCATTTAGCCCCCATAAATCATTTTCTGCCTGTCGCGTTTTTAAAACAGCAAGTAACGCATCACTAACATTTTCGTTTTTATTAGCCAGCCATTTGGTATATGCAAGATTGTCTAATACTCTGGAAGTAGCTTTTGAATCTTTATTTAATAGACTATCCTTTATCAATTCTTTAAATATAGCAATTGAGGTATCGTATTCTTTTAAATGCCGATAGGTAACCGCTAGATTACTGCTTCTTATTGCTTTATTACTACTTATTGTTGAACTTTCAATAGCTTTATGATACCAATAGATCGCTTCTTTATACTCCTTTCGTTTTTTTGCAGAAATAGCAATGCAGTTATAAACGGAAGCTCTATATTCTAAATTTTCTTTATCAAGGTATTTTAATGCTTGTATTGCAGTATTATCACTACCAATAAAATCACCAAGATCAGATTGTATTATGGCCATTTGTGCTAAGTTTTGACCAATTTTTGCGCTATCACCAAGTTTATTATAAATTTCTTTGGAACGTTTATTAGCAATAAATGCGCTATCTTTTTTATCGTATTGGAGATAATAATAAGCCAATCGATAATAATTATATGCAATAGCTGAAGAATCATTATTTTTTATACTTATTTGCACTAATGCTTTACTAATATTTATTGCGCTATCCGGTTGTTTTAAATTTCCATATAAATAAATTTTATATCCTAGAATTTGTTCGACCCGAGCATCAGATGTTTTGTTTTCTATTTTTTGTAACGCTTTGTTTGCTTGATGTAACCTTGTATTAAAATCTAAAGTATCATTTTTCATGGCTTTCATAAAAAGACTGATAGAATCGAGTGTACTTGTATTTGAAGTTTTTAATTCTTCTTTTGAAGTACAAGATACTACTAGAAAGCAACCAAAAACAACCCAAAAGAGGGCTTTAAATTTTAAATTTTTCATTCCTCTAAAATAATATAAAACTATAAATTAGTAACTATTTAATTTATTTTTTTAATAAGTAAACCCCTTCTCAATGGGCTCTTTATTTGTTAAATACTCTGATTTAAATGCTACTAATTTTCCCTTTTTAGCAACACTATAATCTAAACAAATAGCTTTTCTATTTATAATTTTAGGAGTACCCTTTAACCAGTAATGACCAAAAAATACAGGTTTATCTGACTTATATGAATAGCATTCATCTAACTCTATAGGCCTATTTTCTAGTTTTGTTGGACAGCACATTAAAATATCGATATAATTTTTTCTATTTTCAATTGGTTGCCACCACATTATTCTACATTCACTTCTTTCTACTCCATCTTTATCAAAAAAACTATGTTCATTTGATAATTCTTTTTCTTTTCCCTTTAATGTTTCTTCTATAACTTTGTATTCTAACATGGTATCATTAATAGTCTTTGCAAGAAAACTAGCTGTTAATTTTCCTTTATAATGCTGTTTTAACCAATCAATATGTTTGTCATCCCAACACGCATGCACTGCTCTAAAATCTTCTTTTTCTATAAAAAAAGGCAATTCTTTAAACCAAGGAATAAAAAGATTATCCCATTCATCTTTAAAATCTTTAAATTGTTTTAAGGTTTCAAAATGCTGATTAATTTCGGTAAATGTGTGTTTTCTATAATACCCTCCTTCTATTTTATTTGGAGTAGCAAAACAAACTGCATTAAACTCATGATTTCCCATTATAGCTACTGCATTTCCAGCATCACACATATTTTTTACAATATGCAGGGTCTCTCTAATTTTAGGTCCACGATCTATATAATCTCCAAGAAAAATTACGTTTCTTTTTTCTGGATGTCTATAAATTCCATTGGATAACGTATAACCCAACTTTTGAAGTAATTTTTCTAGCGCATCTGCATGACCGTGTATGTCACCTATAATATCATAATGCATAAAGTTGTTGTTCTAATCGTTGTTTTTGTTCGGTCATGCAGTCAACTGTTTTATCTTCTATTGAAGATGTAATTTGCACTATTTATTTTAGTACACCGGTAATAATATCATTAATGCGTTCAATATTAGTAGTGTATTCCTTTTCAGAATATGCATCTTTAGTTACACCATAAAATGAATGCCATTCTTGTAACGAAATTATATTTTGAAGTTTTAGTTTTACCAATAAAATTTCATAGTTGATCTCATCAACAATTGAATTGGCTAAAACATTTATAATGAAACTTACGTTAATTCTTTCGTTATGTGAAGTTAGGTATTCCACACTTTCAATCATTTGAAATCTTCTCGGATCTGAAACTCCATAATAATGAGATATTAGATCTGACATTTCTGTTTCACTTAAATCCATAAGCATTTCTTTAAGCTTTTCTTTATGCCTGTTAAAATCTACTAAACCATAATTATCTTCTCTATAGAGTTGTTCTGTAATTAACCTAATTGCCAATACTCTTTTAAAGGTTGGTTCTCCTAAATTTTCAACTATTTTAGTATAGATAAATTTATATTGCTTCGTATTTTCTAATGTAGCATCTGTTAATTCAGATGGTTGAATTTCTATTTCTTTAAGAATTGATTTTAATATCTTATTCATACTATTCGTTTTAGAATTTAATTAATTTGTTGGTTCACTTAAAATTTAGGACCTATCTAGCTGTTTTGTCTTTTTTAAATTGATTTTCTCTTCAAATTTTAACTTATAAACCTATAAAAATAAGACCTTTTTACGCATTAAAAAAGCAGAAAACACTTTTTAATAAGAACAGTCATTAGTTTTTAAGTAACCCTTTATTCGTTAGCGTTTTAAAAATATATTCTGTGATGCCTCCCATAAATTAAATTATTTATAACGCAATAATATACCCATATGGTGAACATTATGTATTGTTAATTGATAAAACCCCAATCGGTTTCACAATGCACTACACTTCTTTTCTTAAAACTTCTAAAGGTGGACTTTTTAAAACACTTCTAATATTTGTTAAACCAACTAATAAAACTAGTATGGTAATTCCTGGTAGAAATACTAAAAATGGAATAGCGGACGGCATAAAAGGTTCTTTAAATAATAATGTTGCCAATAATTGGCTACTAATTAACGATAGTAGAATCCCAACCAAACTTCCTAACACTCCTAAATAAATATACTCTAGTGCTGTAATACGTAATATTTGATTGCTTTTTGCTCCCAACGTTCTTAATAATACACTTTCTTTAATTCGCTGGTATTTACTATTTCTAACAGAACCGATTAAAACAATAATTCCTGTAAGTATGCTAAAGAAGGCCATAAAATTAATAATCCAAGAGATTTTATCTAAAATATCTTCAATAATATTGTAAACCTGTCGTAAATCTAATACTGAAATATTTGGGAATTTTCGCACCAAATCGCGTTGTAAATCCGCTGAAATAGCTTCATTTGGCACATTGGTTGTCAGCACATTAAACTGTGGCGCATCTTCTAAAACTCCGGCCGGAAAAACCACAGAAAAGTTCAACTGCATACGTCCCCAATCTACTTTACGAATGCTTCCAATGGTGGTTTCCATTAAAACTCCTTGTATATTAAACACTACGCGATCGCCTATTGCCAAATCGGCATCTCGTGCAATATTATCTGCAATAGAAACTAAAATAGGTGCACCTCGTGCTATGGAATGAATCCAAGTTCCTTCGACTAATTCTTCTGAAGCTAGCAATGAATCGCGGTAGGTAACTCTAAACTCGTGATTTAAAATCCATCGATTCATAGTTGAGGAAGTATCTTTACGAATATCATTTACCAAGCGTTCTTTAATTTGATGCATGCGCATGGTAACAATAGGAATGTTATCTAAAACCTCCAAACCTTTTGGAAGCACTGTGTTTACAACGGCTTCTTTTTGATCGGATTGCACATCCATTAAAATAATATTGGCGTTTTCCGAAGAATTCTCTATAGCGGTTTTTGCTAATAAAATATCTTTGGTAAAATACAAGGTACTTATTAAAAATGTTCCTAAACCAATCGCTAAAATAAGTACCATGGTCTGGTTATTTGGACGAAATAAATTCAGTAAACTTTGACGTTCTGTAAAGCCCCAGTTGGTTGGGAAATACTTTTTAATTAATTTCATAAAAAGACTAGAAATTCCAGCCATAATAGAGAATGTGACTAAAATACCAACTGTAAATAATAACCCAAACAATGCATTCTTTAACAACCAAAACGAAAATAAAAACACAAATAATAAGATTGCTGCTAAAGTCAACAATCGTGCTTTTCTTGGTTTTACTAAGTTTTCATCGGTTCCTCGCAACACTTCCAACGGAGAAACATACCAAGTTCCTAATAAAGGTAGCAATGCAAACAATACAGACATTAAAACACCCAAGGTTATTCCCATAATTAAGGGTTGTGCTGTAATTGAAATTTGAACATCAAATGGTAAAAAACCTTTCAAAATATATGGAAAAGCATATTGCAGACCTGTACCAATGGCAGCTCCTAAAATTCCCCCAATCAAGCCAATTCCAATAATTTGAATTAGATAAATTAAAAATGTTTGCTTTCGTGAAGCTCCTATACATTTTAGTACTGCTACATTTTTTAATTTTTCTTTAATATAGATGTGAACGGAACTTGCAATTCCAACACATCCCAAAAGAAGCGCGATAAATGCTGCTAAATTTAAAAATTTACTCACGTTATCATACCTTCTGCCTAAGCGTTCACTGGTACTTGTATGGGTGTCTAAATCTGCATTTTCATCATCTAAAATAGGATCTATTTTTTTATCTAATAGTTCCAAATCTAGTGAAGGTGGCGCTACAAAAAAGTATTGGTATTCTTTTCTACTTCCTAATTGTAATAATTCTGTTGCTTCAATAAAACGAAAAGGAATTAACACAGG
>CBDUKG010000120.1:0-6238 GCA_965367745.1 uncultured Flavobacteriaceae bacterium
ATAGAAATATGCATAATTCCTTCTTTTGAACCCATTAAAGGAAGAATTTCTGTAGCTGGATTTAAAGAAACATTGTAGTTATCCTTGTAAAAATTAGCAATACCACTACGTAGTTCTGGAATTCCTTGATAACTTTGATATTGATGCGCATCTGGCAACGTTACTGCATTTTGAATTGCTTTTATTACAGTACTTGACGGCGCTAAATCTGGACTTCCAATTGCAATATTAATAATTGGTTTTCCTTCATTTCTTAAAGCCGCAACTTCTCGTAACTTTTTTGAGAAGTAGTATTCTTTTACATCATTTAATCTATCAGCTTTTTGTATCATTATCTTTTACCCTTTGAGTATTCTCCTAATATTTTTATTGTTTCAACTTTTTCTTTTATTTCATTTAACGCATTAAAATAATCTGCGTAACTTTTGAAAATAAAATCAGCAAAAAAAGCATATTTCCAAGGTGTATTTATAACTGGCATGGACTGAATTTTAGATAAATTTAAATTATGTTTAGCCAAAATGGATAGTACTTCTGCCAAACTACCGGTATCGTTACTTGTTATAAATTTTATAGAAGCTTTATTTGCAGAAACACTACTTTTATCGGAATTATTATTTAATATGAAAAAGCGTGTTGCATTTTCTTTTATTGTCTGAATTCCTGGAGCAATAATTTCTAAATTATAAATATTTGCTGCTAATTCGCTTGCAATTGCACCAACTCCTTCTAAATTATTGTCCTGAATTCTTTTAGCTACAGAAGCAGTGTCTTTATCTTCTATTAGCTTTATATGCGGATAATCTTTAAAAAAATTATGACACTGTAATAGTGCCATAGGATGCGAATACACTTCAGTTATATCAGCAATATTTTGATTCTTTAATCCCATTAAATTGTGGTGAATTGGTAAATGAAATTCTCCACAAATAGTTAATTGATGGTCATCAATTAGAGCATAATTTGGTAATATAGCTCCAGCAATAGAATTTTCAATGGCCATAATAAGAACATCGGCTTTTTTATCTAATAAAAGACCTGGCATTTCAGAAAAAGATAAACATTCTAATAAATCTATATTTTCTCCAAAATACTGTTGCGCCACAATATGGTGAAATGATCCTTTTATACCTTGAATAGCTACTTTCATTTTTTTATTTTTATTCAAAAAAAAATCTCGAAAAATTTCGAGACTCTATAATTATATTTTGTTAAACAACACATACAAAGCCTCACCCTTTATTTATAAAATAAAAGTAAAAATAGAAGCTGTTAAAAGTGTTATTTGTTATCATAATCTTATAAATACTGGACAAATCTAGACATTAATTTTAAAAAACCATTCTTTTTTATTAAAAAAATTTAATACTTATTGATATTTCAATAATTTACACTTTAAAATATATTTTTAAAAAATACATTGCTACATTTTTAGCAATTGTGAAAATATAACTCTCTAATTTTAAGACAGCAATAGATTAGTTATAGGTATGCAATGTTGTGGATTTGTTATCTACGGTTTGTAAATTACACGAATCAACAATCCTTAATTTAAATTTAATTAACTTTGATTTTATTTTTCATTGAAATTTTATGATGCCGAAACACTTTAAAATTGTACTAAGTTTAACTTTAATTTTTGCCGTATTTTTTGAGATGCATTCTCAAAATTATACGGTAAAACTGAATTCAAACATTAGCAGTAAAGAAACATTGCCTTTCTTATTAACGGCAAATAAATTTGGTTCAATCCCTAATAGGAATAATGTTTTACTAAACACCGCTATTTTTTCAGATTTTCAAAATAAAAACAACACTTTTGATATTGCATATAAAGCATCAATTAGTGGCTATATTGCTGACAAAAACAATGTTTTAATCAATGAGCTTTTTGTAAGTATTGCTTCAAAAAATTGGCAAATAGACCTTGGTAGTAAAGATGATAACATTCTGTTTGAAGGCTTGTCTGTATCTAATGGAAATATAATAAATTCAATTAATACAAGAGCTTTTCCTGGTATAAATTTTAAAACCAGAAGTTATTTAGAACTTCCATTTGCCAAAAATTGGTTAAAAGTAAAAGCAAATTATGCGGAATATTTTCTAAATGATAAACGCTCAACGGACAAGGCGCATTTGCATTATAAAAGTTTATATTTTAAATCTAAATTATCTAATAGACTCCGTTTAATTACTGGTTTAGATCACTATGTTCAGTGGGGTGGAACTTCTCAGGAATTTGGGGAGCAACCGACGAATTTTAAAACTTATTTAAAATATATAACCGGAACAGGCGATGGAAATAAAACTGAAGATCAAATTAATTCCTCTAATGCGTGGGGAAATCATGTAGGTAATTACCTTGTTCAATTGGATTATAAAGGAGAAAATTCTAACTGGAGTTTTTATTGGTCACACCCTTTTGAAGATAGATCTGGCAGAGAGTTAGCGAATTATCCAGATGCTTTATATGGCTTTTTTGTAGATTTAAAAAGTCCTAAAAGTTTTATAACTCATTTGATTACTGAATTTCAATATACCAAACACCAAGGAAAAAATAGTTCTGAAAATGGATTGATAGACAACTACTTTAATAATAGTGTTTATAGTAGTGGTTGGACTTTTTATGGACGTACTATTGGTTCTCCTTTTTTTACAACCAAGGTTTCTGAAAATGGTATTACTTATGGAATTGATCAAAATAGATTTACTTCATTTAATTTTGGTTTTAAAGGATATTTAAGTGACAACATTCAATACAAAACCAATATTACTTATACAAAGTATGTTGGTTGGTTTAACAAGCCAATTAATAAATCTTTATTCGCTCCATATTTAGAGGTTTTAATTACGGAAAAATCCATTCCCTTTGAAATATCGGTTGGCACAACAGCAGATTTCGGCGATTTTTTACCAACTAATATTGGAGGCTTTTTAAAACTAACTAAAACTGGTATTTTTTAAATATGTTATCTTTTTTCAAAAAAAATAAAAAATCTATTACTACATTATTTCCTGATAATTATGTAGATATTCATTCGCATTTATTACCAAATATAGATGATGGATCTAAAAGTTTTGAAGAGTCTGTAGCACTTATAAAAAGGCTTTCTAATTACGGCATTAAAAACTTTGTTACAACACCACATGTTTTGGATGGTGTTTGGAATAATACACCTCAAAACATAAGTCAAAAACTATTTGAGCTCACTAATTATTTAAAAACACAAGAAATCTATGATGTGAAAATTAAAGCTGCTGCTGAATATATGATTGATGCAAATTTTGAAATATTACTAAATAAAAAAGAACTACTAACCATAAAAGATAAGTATTTATTAATAGAGCTTTCTTATTTTAATCCTCCATTAAATTTAAAAGAAATTCTTTTTAAGATTCAAATAGCAGGTTACCAGCCTATTTTAGCACATCCTGAACGTTATACTTTTTATCATTCAAATTATAAAGAGTATTTTAAATTAAAAGAATTGGGTTGCTTATTCCAATTAAATTTACTTTCATTATCTCAACATTACGGTTCTAAAATAACCAAAATTGCTGAACAATTATTAAAGGATAATCTTATAGATTTTACGGGAACAGATACGCACAACAATCATCATTTAAATGTTTTAGAAACCATAAATGATAGGAAATTATTAAAGCTAGTTACACCAATTTTAGAGAATAATGCTCAACTAATTTAAATAAGATTTTGCGAATTATTATAACCTTTTAAAATGGCATAATTTTTCTCCACCATTTTTTAGTCTCAGTTTCTTTTTCAGTATAACCATAACCATAGCCGTAACCATAGCCATAGCCTCTTTCTAAATCTGTGTCATTAATTAAGACAGCCATATTTGGCAAACGCTTTTCTTTATATAACTTATTTGGAATTTCAAGCAAACGTTTATCTAAGTAATTTGCTCTTATGACATAAATAAATAAATCTGCTTGTTTACTAAACAGTAAAGTATCTGTTACAATATTAATTGGTGCGGTATCCACAATAACATAATCGTAATTCGCTTTTCCATACTCTAATACCTCATCAAAACGCCCATTCATTAATAATTCCGAAGGGTTAGGAGCAACAATTCCAGATTCTAAAATATCAAAATTTGTTTCTTTAAATTGTTCAATTACATCAGATACATTTAATGAAGAATCCATTAAAAAATGTGAAAGGCCTTTTTTTGTAGATTTAATATCTAAATATTCAGCAATTTTAGGTTTTCTAATATCACCTCCAATTAATAATACTTTTTTATTGGTTAAAGCTAATACGGATGCTAAATTTATGGCAATAAATGTCTTTCCTTCACCTGCCAATGTAGAGGTGATAAAAATAGTTTTTGAGGCACTTTTTACACTTGAAAGCATAAAATTAACATTGGTTCTTAACAATCTAAAAGATTCTGAAGTACTATCTCGATCTCGATCTGAAATAACCACTTTTCTTTCTGATTTAGATTGAGGAATATCTCCTAATATAGGAATGTTAATTACTGCTTCAACATCTTTACGGGTATGTATTTTATTATCTAATAAAAATATAATATATAAAATACCAAATGGTAAAATTAAACCAATTAACAGAGCTGCTAAATAAAACATTCTACGATTTGGAGCTACAGGATAACCACCACCATATGCCTTATCTACTATTTTAGCATTAGGTAATGTAACAGCCAAAGTAATAGCGTTTTCTTCCCTTTTTTGCAATAAATACAAGTACAGAGCTTCTATTATTTCTTGTTGCCTTTGAATATCTCGATATTCTCTTTCTTGTTTTGGTACTGCAGCAATTTTTGAATTAAACCTATTTTCTTGGTTTTTCATATCGTTTAATGAAATTGTTAACGAAGATTTCAAATTTGATAAACTTTGAAAAATATTATCTTGAAATTGGTTTAATTGTGTATTTAAATTTATAACTGTTGGATGTAACTCACTAGAGCTATTTAATATTCTATTACGTTCTAACAACAATTCATTATACTTACTAGTACTTTGGGTAATTGAACTATTATCTATACCTAATCCTGCTGGAATAAGTTCGTTTGAATTTGTTGAAATATATTCATTTACATAATCAACTAACTTCAATTGAGTACTTAATGCTATTATTTGTTTAGAAAGTTCGTTTTTAGATTGCAAAGCTATTCCTGCTTCAGAAGAAATATCTGTTAATCTGTTTTGTGTTTTAAAATCTTCTACTCCAGCTTCTATAAGCGACAAGTCTTTATCAATAATTGAAATTCTATCATTAATAAATTCATTGGTTCTTTTGGCTATTAAACTTTTATCTGTTACAGCGTCGTTGTTGTACTGTTTTATTAAATTATCAAGAATTTCTTGGGCTTTTTCATTCACTCGATCTCTTAAACTTAAACGAATTACACTAGAACTTTTCACAACTCCGACCTGAATTCTACTTCTATAACTCTCTACAACTGATATTAATGGCGAAATTTTGATTATTATTTCATCATTAATTTTAAGCTTATCAACATCTTTTGGTGTAATAATAAAATCTCCAAAAGATAGACTCATTTTTTCTCCAAAAGCAAATTCTTTTTCTCCTAAATCTGTTTTTAAAATTATATGTGTTTTAGATTTTATAAAAATAGAAAACCTAGCACTTAGTTTATCAAAACTTGAATCGTCAATCAAAAAATTAATGTTAAATGGCGATCTAATATGAAAAAATTCGGCTTCAATAACCCTCCCTTGATCGTAATATGAAACATTTAGCTGTAATTCTTTAGCTACTCTCTGAACCAAATTTCTAGATTTCAATAATTCTATTTCATTTTCTAAAGATGCTTGAGAACTTCCAACCAAACCTAAATCTTTAAATGCTGAAAGCTCACTATTTTCAACATCTTCAATTAATATTGTTGCGGAAGCTTCGTATAGATTTGGGGTATAGCGTAAGTGTATAAAAACAATTACTAATGCTAAAAAAATACTTAGCACAAACCATTTCCAATGATAAACATACTTTTCAATTTCTTCACGAATATTTAGAGTATCCTCATTAAAATTTATAGGACTATATTGTTTATTTTCTTGCATATTAACGTGTTAAAATTAGCACCAATGAAAGCAGTGCAGAAGCTATTGAAATTAAAGATGATGTTGTTCCTATTGCAGAGGAATTTACTTTTGCTTTATTAGGTTCTACATAAACAATATCATTTTGAGCTAAATAAAAATAGGGCGATTTAAA
>CBDUKG010000121.1:0-5783 GCA_965367745.1 uncultured Flavobacteriaceae bacterium
GATTTAAAATACTTATCGTGTAATTTAATAATGCTCATTTTTATGCTTTGTTACAAATTTAATAATCAATATATAATAATTGGTTTATTTAAAGATTTATTTGCTAATTTGAAATACAAAAACCGTTTTGAATTTTCAAAACGGTTTTAATTTATTTAATTAGTGTTAAATACTACTATTTTTTTGAATCAATTTTTTTAACTGTATCGTACATTATAGGTGATGCTATAAATAAAGATGAATAGGTACCTACCATTACACCAACAATTAATGCAAACATAAATCCTTTAATAGAATCTCCACCAAATAAGAAGATTGCCATTAAAACAACCAATGTTGTTAATGATGTATTTATTGTTCTTCCTAATGTACTACTTAGTGCTTTATCCACTACTTCAGAGAATTTCCATGAAGTATGTATACCTGTAAACTCACGAATTCTATCAAAAATTACCACGGTATCGTTTAATGAATAACCAACAACTGTAAGAATGGCAGCAATAAATGATTGTCCAATTTCCATATCAAATGGTAATATTTTATGGAAGATAGAGAAAATTGCTAATACAATTAATACATCATGAAAAACAGCTGCTACAGCACCTAAACTATATTGCCATTTTCTAAATCTAAATAAAATATATAAGAATGTAATTAGTAATGAACCCAAAATAGCCCAACCTGCAGCTGTTTTAATATCATCTGCAATAGTTGGTTCTACTTTCATAGAACTCATAATTCCAACTTTTCCAATTCCTTCATAGCCTGGTTTAAATTGGTCTAAAGTTAAACCTTCAGGCATATAGTTCTTTAATCCTGTAAATAATAAGCCTTGTACTTCATCATCAATTTGGCTACCTTCTATATCTATTTTGTATTTAGTAGTAATTTTTAATTGACTAGCTTCTCCGTAAGTCTTAACTTCAGGAGCACTTCCAAAGGCATCTTTTAAAGTTTCAGAAACATCAGTTGCATTTGTAGGTTTGTCAAATTTTACAACATAAGATCTACCACCAATAAAATCTACACCGTAATTTAATCCGTTTGTAAATAATGAAGTTAGACCACCAATAATTACTATTCCTGAAATTATGTAAGCAATTTTTCTTTTTCTTAAGAATTCAATATCAATTCTTTTGAACCAATTTTTAGTAATATTTGTATTGAAAGTAAATAACTTTCCTTTAGCAGCATACCAATCTATTAGTAAACGTGTAATAAAAATTGCTGTAAATAAAGAGGTTACAATACCCACCATTAATGTATAAGCAAAACCTTTTACAGGTCCTGTTCCAAATACATATAAAATAACACCTGTTAACATTGTAGTAATGTTGGCATCAATAATTGCAGATAATGCTCCTTTAAAACTAAATCCGTGACTGATAGCAGCTTTTAAACCTTTTCCTTTATTTAGTTCTTCTTTAATTCTTTCAAAAATAATTACGTTTGCATCAACAGACATACCTATTGTTAAAATAATACCTGCAATTCCTGGTAATGTAAGTACAGCACCAAACGCAGTTAAAATTCCGAAAATAAATAGAATGTTTACAGCTAACGCAACATCGGCAAAAGCACCAGCTTTTCCGTAATAAAAAATCATCCAAAGTAATACTAATATTAAAGCTAAACCAAATGAGCTCATACTACTATCAATTGCTTTTTGACCTAAAGAAGGTCCAACAACTTCAGATTGAATAATATGTGCAGCAGCTGGTAATTTACCGGCTTTTAATACGTTGGCAATATCTTGTGCTTCTTCAACAGTCATACTTCCACCTGAAATAGAAGTTCTACCTGTTGTAATTGGTGTGTTTACAGATGGTGCAGTATATACATAATCATCTAATACTACAGCAACAAATTGTCCAACATTTTCAGTTGTCATTTTACCCCAAAGTCTAGAACCGCCAGCATTCATAGTCATACTTACTTCAGGTTTCCCTGTTTGTCCGTATTCTTGACTAGCATCATCAATTACATCACCTTCTATAGGAGCTACATCTTCTCTATTAGATTTTATACCGTATAAGTAGATTAAATCAATATTTTCTCCAGTTGCTGTTACACTTGAAAAAGGTTTTGCATCCCATAAAAATTTAGCGTATTTCATTTCATTTGAAAGTAATGCTCTTACTTCTCTCATCGCTAAATAAGAATTTACTTTAGCAGTATCTAAAACTTTTGCTGTTCCAATTACAGAAGACACTTGGTTCTCAGATTGAGGAACACTTGGTGATAAAACTGAAAATAAATTATTTACAGTCTTGGCAGCAATAGAATCAGAAACTTCACCTAATAAATCTTCTAAATCATCTTTTGCAGCAGTTGTATCTACTTCAGTATCTACTTTTAATAAGTTTTCAACTACAGAATTTGCTTGAAAAAAGAAATTTGCAGTTTCTCTGTTTGAATACACTTCCCAAAATTGCAATTCAGCAGTACTTTGTAATAATTTTTTAACACGATCAATATCTTTAGCACCTGGTAGTTCTATTAAAATACGACCAGAGTTTCCAATACGTTGAATGTTTGGTTGTGTAACTCCAAATTTATCGATACGACTTCTTAATACTTCAAAAGCTGTATTTACAGAACCTGTAACTTCAGCTTCAATAATTGGCATTACTTCTTCGTCTGTAAGTTTAAAGTTAATTTTCTCTCGTAATGATTTATTACCAAAAATACTTGGATCACTTAATTTAACAGTTCCATTACTTGCTTTTTCAAATTCATTAAAAAATAAATCTAAAAAACGTTTATCACTGCTTTTTTGAGCTACAGTTGCTTTGGCTAAAGCTTCATTAAAAACTGGATTTTTAGATTCATTAGATAATCCAATTAAAATATCTTTTACAGATACTTGTAAAATAGCATTAATACCACCCTTAAGGTCTAATCCTAAATTTAGTTCTTTGTCTTTAATATCATTATAACTAAATTGGGCAAAGCCTAAATCAATTACAGGTTTGTTTGCAACCGAGTCTAAAAATACTCTTTCTAATCTAGCAATTTCTTTACCGTCCTCAGATTTTGATTCTGCATACATTTTTGCTTTATCTTCAACACCATTTGTAAACCAAGTAAATGATAATTGGTATAAACTTACTAATCCAAAAAGAATAGCGAATAACTTTATAAGTCCTTTATTTTGCATTTTACATTAATTTGATAAAAATTCATTTGTTATAAACGTGCAAATATATAATTTCAAATAGAGACTGACAATACTTTTTTAGCTTTTTATACCCATAAATTAGCCGTTCTCAAAATATTGCTATTCTGAATTCTGAATTTTATATATTTGTTTCGAAAAAAAAATAAGAAATGAAGCATTTAGCAGATATTGAAATTGCCCAAAAAAATAAGATTAAACACATTAAAGAAATTGCGGCTAAGTTGGGAATTGAAGAAGATGATATTGAGATGTTTGGTAAATACAAGGCTAAATTACCGTTATCACTTATAGATGAAGAAAAAATTAAAAAAAATAATTTAGTTTTAGTAACAGCTATTACCCCAACCCCTGCAGGAGAAGGTAAAACAACGGTTTCGATTGGTTTAACTGAAGGATTAAATAAAATAGGGAAACAAGCTACTGTTGTTTTAAGAGAACCATCTTTAGGACCAGTTTTTGGAATAAAAGGGGGTGCAGCCGGTGGAGGATATTCTCAAGTAGTTCCAATGGAAGATATTAATTTGCATTTTACGGGAGATTTTAATGCAGTTGAAAAAGCTAATAATTTACTATCGGCATTAATTGATAACAACTTACAAAGTAGCTGTTGTAAATTAAATTTGGATGCTAGAACTATCCTTTGGAAACGTGTAATGGATATGAATGATAGGTCTTTACGTAAAATTATTGTTGGTTTAGGAGGTACTGCCAATGGTGTTCCTAGAGAAGATGGTTTTGATATTACTCCTGCATCTGAAGTTATGGCGATACTTTGTATGGCTACAGATTTTGAAGATTTAAAAAAACGCTTAGGAGATATATTTATTGGTTTTACATATGATAAACTACCAATTTTTGCACGTGATTTAAAAGCTGAGAACGCAATGGCTATTTTATTAAAACATGCAATTAGGCCAAATTTAGTACAAACATTAGAAGAAAATCCAGCAATTATTCATGGTGGGCCTTTTGCAAATATTGCCCAAGGAACAAATTCAATTATTGCTACAAAAATGGGGCTTTCGTTGTCTAATTATGTAATTACAGAAGCAGGTTTTGGAGCTGATTTAGGCGCTGAAAAGTTTTTAAATATTAAATGTCAATCTGCTGGTTTAAGCCCTAAAGCTGTTGTTTTAGTTGCTACAATTAGAGCTTTGCGTCATCACGGTGGTGCTAAAAAAGATCAATACAACACTCCAAGTTTAGATTTTGTTAAACAAGGTTTCTGTAATTTAGAAAAACATATAGAGAATATTAGAAAATTTAATATAGAGCCTGTAGTTGCTATCAATGCATTTTCAAATGATTCTTATGAAGAGATTGATTATATTATAGAAAAGTGTGAAGAATTGGGCGTACAAGCTGTTGTTTCAGATGGTTGGGCAAAAGGTGGAAAGGGAACTACAAAATTAGCAAAAGCTGTTGTTAAAGTGGTGGAATCTAATAAGTCAAAGTTTAAACCATTGTATGATTGGAATTCTCCGGTTAAAGAAAAAATTGAAAAAATAGCTAAAGAAATTTATGGAGCTGCTATTGTTGATTTTGATAAAAAAGCAAAACTAAATTTAAAAAGAATTGAAAGATTAGGTTTTAGCGATTTTGCAATTTGTATGGCAAAAACACAAAAATCTTTTTCTGATAATGAATTCTTAGTTGGGAGGCCAGAAAATTTCACAGTTACTGTTCGTGAAATTGAAATAGCAGCTGGTGCAAAATTTATTATTCCAATATTAGGTTCTATGATGCGTATGCCAGGATTGCCAGGAACTCCAGCATCAGAAAATATGACTATTGATAATAATGGTGTTATCTCTGGATTGTCTTAAATAAATATTATATGGAAAATCAGATTAATTATATAGAGTTTAAAACGAATAATATTGAAATAATTAAAAAGTTTTATTTCAATTGTTTCAATTGGATATTTAATGATTATGGATCAATTTATACAGCGTTTTCTGAAAGTGGATTAAAAGGAGGTTTTGAACTTACTGAAAAGGAAATTGTAAATGGAGCATTAGTGGTTTTATATCACAATAACCTTGATGTAATTAAGAAAAAAATAATAGCGTCAGGTGGTAAAATTTCAAAGGATATTTTTTCTTTTCCTGGAGGACATAGATTTCACTTCTTAGATCCATCGGGAAATGAATTAGCCGTTTGGTCAGATAAATAAAGCTGTTCAATTTTTTGTAAAAATAAATACTCCTCAAATTAATATTTGAGGAGTATTTATAATAAGATATTTAATCTTTGCTTAGTCTAATAAAGCATTTGTAGCTTTTACACCAACTGCACTTTGTTGAATTTTAGCAAGTTCAGCTTCTGATAATTCAATTTCAACAATTTTTTCAATTCCGTTTTTACCAATAATACATGGTACACCAATTGAAATATCATTTAAACCATATTCACCTTCTAATAAAGCAGAACAAGGGAACATTTTTTTAGAGTCTAAAGCAATAGCTTGCACCATTGCAGAAACTGCTGCACCTGGAGCATACCAAGCACTTGTTCCTAATAATTTTGTTAAAGTAGCTCCACCAACTTTAGTAGCTTCAACAACTTCTTGCATTCTTTCTTCTGATAAAAATTCAGAAAC
>CBDUKG010000122.1:0-5586 GCA_965367745.1 uncultured Flavobacteriaceae bacterium
GTAGCGGGGACTGGACTCGAACCAGCGACCTTCGGGTTATGAGCTCCAAGTTGCCAAAATCTCAACCATTTTACTGGGCTCCCGCTATGCTATTTTTTAAAATCGTATGCAAAAACGTATGCAGTTTTTAGCTTTAGATTATTATTATTTTCATGATGCAATATCGGGAAAAATCATGAATTCAAAATTCTTTTGATTAAAAACAATTATCTAATTAATTAATTTATTTACTTTTAACCAATTCTCACAGTCAGTTGGCCAATATTGGCTAGTACTTTTAACACCCAATCCAAAACCATGACCGCCATTTTGAAAAATATGTAATTCTGCAGAAACATTATTTTTCTTTAATTCGAGATAATAATTGATACTGTTTTCTACAGGAACTGAACCATCATCAGTTGCATGAATTAAAAAGGTTTTTGGAGTTTCTGAGTTTACTTGAAGCTCATTAGAATAATTAGCAATTAATAATTCTGAAGGCGATTCACCTAATAAATTGGTTCTAGATCCATTGTGTGTAATTCCATCTAACATCGAAATTACAGGGTAAATTAGAATTGAAAAATTAGGTTTTGCACTTGTTGCATCTTTAACGTTATAAACAATATCATTATAATGAGTAGATAATGTAGCTGCTAAATGGCCACCAGCAGAGAATCCCATTATTCCAATTTTATTTGCATCAATATTCCATTTTTCAGCATTTCGTCTTACAAACCGTATTGCTTCTTGAGCATCTTGTAAAGGGCCAACTGTTCTATCTTTCATAATAATTTCACTAGGCATTCTGTATTTTAAAACAATTGCTGTAATTCCTAAACTATTTAACCATTTAGCAACTTTAAAACCTTCCTTATTGATAGCCAAATGTCCATATCCACCTCCTGGGCAAATAACAACAGATGTTCCATTTGAAATTTCTTTATTCGCTAAAAATATTGATAAAGTTGGTTGTACAACTTTGCTTGTTCCACTTAATTCTCCGTCTTTAATTACTTCAATTTCTTGGTAGTCTTTATTAGTAATAGCCCCCGGAATAGTTTTTGACCATAAATTAATTGTTTCTGATTGTGCCAACAAACTAAAATTTGATGATATAACAATAGCACTAATCCAAAGATATTTATTTAAGCTTTTCATAATATTGTATTTTTAATGGCTTTAGTCTATTTAATAAATTTTCCCAATGAATTATTTATTTTTTTCAACTCATTAACAACCATTTTAGCAACTTCAGTTGCTCCTTTTTTAGATAAATGTGTATTGTCTTCTTTACCCTTTGGGTAATATGGTATTTCACCCGGTTTATAATGTAAATGCAACTTTAATGAATTCTCTACGCCATACGATTCTTCTAGTTGTTCAGTTAAATATTGTAGATCAATAAAGAGAATATTTAATTCTTTGGCAACCAAACGAGCTTCCATTGAATAAGCGCCGTGAGTATCAACCAATGTTCCAAAATCATTAAAATTCCTTCTAACTATTGAAGAAAAAACTACTGGTGTTGCTTCTTTTTGAAGTGTTTCTTTTACAAAACGAATTAAATTATTACGATAGGCTGTATGTGGATTTGTATATCGCTTTGGATCTTTTTCTTTTTGATCATTATGTCCAAATTGTATAAAAACATAATCTCCTTTTTTTAAGATTTTCAACACCGAATCCCAACGTTTTTCAGTGATAAAACTTCTAGTGCTTCTACCATTAACCGCTCTATTATCAATTACAACATTACTCGTAAAAAAATCTGGTAGCATTTGAGCCCACCCTCTTTCTGGATTTTCTTCTGGATTTGGCTTATTTGCCATTGTAGAATCTCCAATTGTATAAATAGTGATTTGTTGAGCTGTTGCGCAACTTGTAACTAAAAACGCAATTGAAACTATTAACATCCATTTAATTCTCATATTAATCCTATTTAATTTTTTTTTAAATTTAGTTTGAATTAACATAATTAGCCCCATTTATTAATTTGAGGAACTAAATCTGTTAGATCTGCTATTTTTATAGGCATACCAGTATCAATACTTTTACGTGCAGCAATTCCAATTAAAACAGCTAATGAGCCATCTCTAACATTTGCAGGATGATTT
The DNA here is from genome assembly GCA_965367745.1 of uncultured Flavobacteriaceae bacterium. Lineage (GTDB taxonomy): Bacteria > Bacteroidota > Bacteroidia > Flavobacteriales > Flavobacteriaceae > Lutibacter. Next base: position 2,100 of record CBDUKG010000122.1, read on the forward strand.
AATGCAGGGTTTACACTTTTACTTCTAAAGATTTCATCAAACATTAATTTGTCTCCTCCCCAATGACCAGATCTCACATAAGGGAATTCAATTTTTTTATAATCTTTAAAATTACATTGCGTAACTATTTCATGAAATTTATGCTCCATTTTTGTGTGTGAAGAATTATCCATTTCCTTTTCATGAAGTTTAGCCTGATCTTCATTATCTGCATTTCTCCATGGAATTCCTTCTTGAGTTTCTAATCTTCCATCCTTCCCGTTAAAAGCAATTCTAAAACCTTCAAACGGAGAGTAAGTTGTTAATGAGTAAGTTACCTCAACATTATTAGCGTATTTTACTAACACAGACATTTTATCAAAAATATCAATTTCCTCTCTCCACAAACAATTATCTCTTAAATATCCATCGTACTTTTCATTCTGAACATATAAATCCATGTATTTTTGTTTCTTGGTTATATCCCAATAAAACTCACATTCTTTGGTATGCTCACATGATCTACAATTTTCACCTCTAAACGAGTTGTTTTTACCATACTTTTCTAATGCTCCATTTGCATAAACCTCAACCGGATCTGAACCAATAAACCAGTTTAATAAATCAAAATGATGTGCTGATTTATGTAATAAAAGGGTTCCCGATTTACCTCTAATTCCGTGCCATCTTCTAAAATAATCAGCTCCATGAAACGTATTTAAATACCAGTTTAAATCAATTGAAATTAAATCTCCTATTTCTTTAGTTTCAATAATTTCTTTCAATTTTGTAAAAACCTTTCCATAGCGATAATTAAATGCCATAATAAGTTTTCCTTTTGATTTTCTTTGAGCATCAATAATCACTTGGCATTTTTCTTCATCAGTAGTCATTGGTTTTTCAGTAACTACATCAATATTTTTATTTAGTCCTTTTACAATAAATTCGTGGTGTGTAGCATCAACAGTTATTACCATTAATAAATCTATATCAACAGTATTTAGCATCTCGTCAAAATCTGTAAATGTTGGACAATCGACACCAATATTTTTTTTAGAATACTCAAGTCTTCCTTTGTTTATATCGCATAATCCAACAAACTCTACTATATCACCATATTCCTCCTTCAAAAATTTACCATAAAATGAGTTTCCTCTACTTCCGGTACCCACCATTGCTACTTTTTTCTTTCCAGTACCTTCATTTAAAATATTACTAAAAGCCGGGGAAATTATCATTGACCCTGCAACTAGAGCTCCAGCTGTTTTAACAAATTTTCTTCGAGTTATTTCATTTTTGCTTTTTGAATTCATAATAAAGAATATTTTATTTTTTTGAATTGCCTATTTTTAACCTAATTACTATACCAAATTTGGTTTGAATCGCTCTTTTTCACACCAACTAAAATGTTTTTAGCAGTATACTTTTTTGCTTTGGATTTTTTAAGCTGATGGGACCATAAAACTCTTTTATTAGGATTAGAACCTTCCCCAATAGAATTATATTCTCCATAAAATGACGTTTCTTCAGCGTCTTTCTTACCCCAATTATGCCAACCTTCTGGTTTTATATGTTTTCCCATTTCGCAGCTTATAAAAACTGTTTTAGCATTAATTCGCCACGGTCTTCCTAAATAAACATCAGTTACATTTGCATCAGCAGTTAATTTGCAATTTTTAAAAATATAACCAAACTTTTTATTTTCAGGTGTAGATGCTGCTGTTATATAAGAATTTGCTTTACTATGAATCGTACAATCTTCAAACAAAACAGTAGCTTCTCCAAATATAAAATCTGTACTTCCTTCTATATAACAGTTTTTAAAATATTGCTTAAACCCTTCTCCAGCTGTATAAACTGTATCCTGAAATCCTAAAAATGCACAATTTTCAAAAAGCGCTCTAGTTGCATTTACACTTAAAGCAACTGCTTGTCCAACTTCACCTGCGGTATTTTGAATGGTTAAATTTTTGGCAATAAAATCATTGCCTTCAACCAAAAGTGTTGATGTATGAAATGTACTATTTCTACCTAAATTAATTTTATCGAAATGATCATTATAAGTTATAATGGTGTTTTCTTTACTTTCTCCAATAAATGAAACTTTTGTATTCCAAGAATACACATGAATTTTCTCATTATAAACACCATTTTTAATGTTTATAATTACTCTTTCATAGGGGAAAGATTTTGAATTATTAATTGCTTCCTGAATACTGGTATAATCTCCACTTCCATCTTTTGAAACAACTACATTATATTCATTTTTTAGTTTTTTTTTTACAGTCTCATTTTTATCTTCTGAAACAGCATACTTTTTTTTCCACTTGACATATTTTTTAAAAACTTCTTTAGGTTCATTTGTATACCAAGCATAACCATTTCTACGTTCCGACCCAATTTCAGCTAAAGTTGCTTTTTTAATCCCATCACGATCACAGAAAAATGGTGTGTTATCATCCAATTCCATAAAACGTGCCCAAATTGGTTTTGCGTTTGAATCTGGAACCATTTTTTTATTAATTAACTTACCCTTTTCATTGTAAATACGATCTTCTCTTAGTCCGTTTATTTTAACATCATCAAACCACTTTACAGCACTAATTATAGCCGTTTTCACCTCTTCTGATGGGTTTTCAATTGTCATTAATAACAAAACAATTTTCGCAGATTCTTTACCACTTAAGGATGGTAATTCATAGGCTCTTGCTTTTGCAGGTAACAAGGTTTTTTCATCATGTTGTGCACACCAACTAGTTAAAACCCCTTTTTGTTTGTATTGAGTTTTTATAATACAATCAATACCCTTATCAAATGCAATTTTAACTCTTTGAATTATTTCTTCAGAAGGCTTAATTGAGAAATAATCTGTTTTATTTTTAATTTCTTCCAATACATTTAAAATGTTTACCATGGAATCATCATTAAAAGTAATATGTGTATAATATCCCTTTCTTAAAGGATAATATTGAGGCCATCCACCGCTTTCATACTGCGCTTCTAAAATATAATCTAAACCTGCAAGAAATGCTTCTTTATAACGTTCATCTGGCACTTGTCTATACATTTTAGAAAGAAAAACCATTTCCTGAATTGTCGCTCCATTATCAGTAGTTACTTTATGTGTATCACTTTTTATTTCTATTAATTTTTGTTTTTCATCATTGGATAGTGGTTCTTGCATTTGAATATTTTTAGGCCATCCACCAATATCACGTTGATACAATAATACATTTTCGGCTATTTCTTTAGCTTCATTCGAAGCGAACCAATCTCCTTCTTCTATATTTGTAATACTTCCCCACTTTTTATTGTGTACTTGGGCAATTACATCTAAATTAAACCCAAGAATAATAACGAGTACAATTAAAACTTTTTGAAAATAATTCATTTTTTTATTTATTTTGTTATTTTAAAATAATCCACATCTGCATATCCACCACGTTTGGCTTCTTGCGTGCTAACATTAAATATCCCAACTTTTGCGCCTATCCATTTACCTGGTTGC
>CBDUKG010000123.1:0-5580 GCA_965367745.1 uncultured Flavobacteriaceae bacterium
TTTCACTACCAAAACTCTCATAAAAACTAGCAACACCTTTTATCATTGAACCCTCAAAATCTAAAATTTTTAATGAGTTTTCATAACTTCTAATCACGTTATTTAATAGTAATGTTATTAATCCATTTTCTTTTCCAAAATCTGCAGTTACTGGCACTAAATTTATAATTCTATTTTTATCAATTAAAAATAAAATGCTAGCCTCTAATATATCTGCATTATAAATTCCAACTATTTGAATGGCATCATTTTTTGAGTTAATCAATTTCTTTAGTGTTTCAATTTGATTTTTATTTACAGCATAATTTTTAGGAACATTCAAATAAAAATCTAAGAATTCTTTTGAAGAAATAGTTTTAATTTTAATGTCGTTAAATTTAAGTGCTTTCTTTAAATCTCGTTTCCTATTTTGATTAAATCCCTTATAAATTTCAGAATAACTTTTGTCTAAAGGCAACACATAATTCACGCGTTCAGTTACATTTTTATGCTCCAATTTATTTTCTGAATTAAATTGAATCGTTATTTTTTTAAACTTTTTCGGAATAGCAGTTATAAAATCAAACACTAATTTTTCTGAAATTTTATATTGAGAAAACACACCTAATTGTTGTGTCCAAGCTGGTGGATAAATATATTTTATAAAATATTTTTGCCTCCAAGGCAATGGCATTACAGCCTCATAATCGTTTAAAACCAATATATCCCAATTATCTGCTACGCAATCTAAGTACCAACTAAAAGCATAAATTCGACTATTTTTAGATGCCTTAATTAAATTATTATATTTAGTTAAATCAATTTGATTTCTTTTCAAATAGTGAATCATATTTTACAGCAACTTAATCTAAAAGCATTTTTTTATAAATGGTGCTCCAACCCTTCCATTTCTCATTTTCACTTAAAGTTTCATTATGAAATATACTAATAAAGGTACCATCAACTTTTTGAACTTCATTTTTTAAATCTATTATTTTTTGAAGACTTTCTTTATTTGAAAGTTCCATGGAATTTTTTAATGCAGTATCCATTAAAGCAAAAGGAAATAATTTTAAAGGAGTTTTAATCTCAAAATCTAAATCGTAAAAATAAAAAGGTGTACAGGTACTTGCTCTAAAACCTACTTTTTTTGCATAGCCCATAGTATAATCTTCTTGAATATCTAAATCAATTAAGTTTTGATAAGTATCTGGAATAATTAATCTTAAAAAGTGCTGTCTAGAAAATACGATAGGCGTATTTATAATACCTTCTAATCGCAATTTTTCTTTTTTTCTTTTTTCATCATTTTTTAACGAGAAATAAGATGGTTTAAAACCAATTTTAGCATAATCTGCAACAGATTTTATTAAAGATTTAAATTTATTATTTGAAAATGAAATGTTTTTATCGAATGTGGTATAATCCCCAATTAAAAAGAAAAATAACGTTGTTACTTTATATTCTTTTTTAATTTCTAATAATTTAGAAAATGTGTTGTAATGGTCTTCTCTAAAATTTAAATTTGTTAATAAACGATGCCATATATTTACAAATCTAAAACTAAAAATATCTAAAAAATAACCACCTAAAGATCTCATAACTCCTTTATGTTTATAAGCAAAAGCAGTATCAACATCTATTGTTGAAATTAATTTAAAATTTCTTTTTTTGTAGTTATAAGTAGGGAATCTTTCTTTTAAAATTTCTAAAAATTTGTATGCCCATATATCAACTAATGGTTTCTCTAAAAAATTATTTTTAAAGGCTAAACTTTCATCAACTGGAAAACGTTCGTGTATATCTTGCACATGAGGAAGGTATTCTTCGTACCTACTTATTAAATAGAAACTGGCTGCAAAAATATCAAAAGGAATACTTGAAGCTTCTCCTGCAGGAAAAAAACACGGAACAGCGTCCCAATTTAATATATTTATATCAATATCATTTATACCCTGATCAAATAATAGATCGTGACTTCTAATAAAAAACTCTGAGCCTAAAGGAGATTTAGAATAGGTTATTTTTGGGCCATTATGCGCCACAAACTCATCAACTTTCGTTGAAAACACAACTGGTATTTGTAAAATTCTTACAAAAAAATGTTTGAAAATATAATTTAATCTAGGTGTAACTTTATGTGTATAAACTAAGAGCACTTTTTGGTTATTGTTTAACTGTTGATTTATTTTAACTTTTTTACTTCAAACGAGTAAGGCTGCCGTGTTAATATTGTCATACTCGTTTTAAAGACATTATTTTTACGAACCTTCCAACTTTCTGCTTTTCAACTTTCTAACCTTTAACTAACTTTTAAAAGCTACATTAAATTCTCATCGGCAAAGCTAAAATACGCATTTTCTGTTATAATTAAATGGTCTAATACTTTAATGTCCAATGTTTCTCCTGCATTTTTTAATTTAGAAGTTATCAACTTATCTGCATTGCTTGGTTGCAACTTTCCTGAAGGGTGATTATGGCATAAAATAATAGCGGTAGCATATAATTCTATTGCTTTTTTAAACACCAACCTAACATCTACTAAAGTACCTGTTAAACCACCTTTACTAGATTGTTGTTTGTATAGCACCTTATTAGAATTATTTAAAAAAATAATCCAAAACTCTTCGTGCTGTAACTCCCCTATTATTGGTTGCATTATGCTAAAAACCTCTTTGCTACTTGTAATTTTAGGTAATACTATAGCTTCTTCTAATCGTCGTCGTCGTCCAAGTTCTAGTGCTGTGATAATTGAAATTGCTTTTGCTTCCCCTATTCCTTTAAATTTTTGCAAATCTAAAACTGTTAGTTTTCCTAATTTATTAATGCTATTATCAATAGAATTTAGAATTTTTTTAGACAAGTCTACAGCGCTTTCACTTCTACTTCCTGAACCAATAAGAATTGCAATTAATTCCGCATCTGAAAGTGCCCCTTTGCCTTTTAACAGGAGTTTTTCTCTAGGTCTATCGTCTTCAGCCCAAGATTTTATAGATAGTGATTTGTTTTCATAGTTCATAAGCAAGTTTTTTCAAATATAACTATAATAGTGTAATTTTAAAATGTACTTCAAAAAAACCAGTATAAAAGTAGCAACTCAAAAGTTCTTTAATATAAAATTTATTTTTTAGAAGTACTTAACGAATAAGGAACACTTTTAGCAGAAGCTCCCCAATTTTTATTAGGAATATCACTCATATTAAATTGTAAAGTTCCGCCATTTTGAATAGCATCAAATTTTATAAATGTATTGTTATAAGCAGCTCCATTTAAAATAGCAGCTTCTATATAAAAATTGCTTTTTGAATTATTTTTTGAATTAATTTCAAATGTATTTCCATTTTCCAGATTCAATGTTGCTTTTTTAAACAGCGGGCTTCCAATAACATATTCATCAACTCCAGGAGTAACTGGATAAAAACCTAAAGAACTAAACACATACCAAGCAGATGTTTGTCCGTTATCTTCGTCACCACAATAACCATCTGGTGTTGCGGAATATAGTTTAGTTAAAACATCTCTTACTTTTTCTTGCGCTTTGTAAGGTTGATTTGCATAATTATACAAGTAAATCATATGTTGAATTGGTTGATTCCCGTGTGCATAATTACCCATATTTGCTATTTGCATTTCACGAATTTCATGAATTGTTTGTCCGTAATATGAATCGTCAAATTTTGGTGGCATTTCAAAAACCTCATCTAATTTTGAAGCAAATTGTTCTTTTCCTCCCATTAAATCTATTAAACCATTTACATCATGAAAAACAGACCAAGTATAATGTAAACTATTTCCTTCCGTAAAAGCATCACCCCATTTAAATGGATTAAATGGAGATTGAAAACTTCCATCTTCATTTTTACCTCGCATCCAATTGGTTTCTGGATCGAATAAATTTTTATAATTCAACGATTTTTCAAAGTACTTTTCTGCAATCTCATTCTTCCCTAATTTCTCAGCCATTTTAGCAATAGTAAAATCGGCATAGGCATATTCTAATGTTCTTGCAGCATTTTCATTAATCCCAACATTGTATGGTACATAACCTAAAGTGTTATAATATTCCAATCCTGCTCTACCAACCGAATTTACAGGTCTTCCGTCAGCTACTGTTGCATTTTTCAACATTGCTTCTAACAATACATCAACATCCATATCTTTAACCCCTTTCAAAAAAGCATCAGAGATAATAGGTGCAGAATTTGAACCAATCATACAATCTCTATGACCTGGACTTGCCCATTCTGGCAACCAACCTGATTCCTTATAGGTATTTGCTAAACCTTGCATTATTTTCCCATTCAATTCAGGATACATCATATTAAAAAATGGGAAAACCGCTCTAAACGTATCCCAAAAACCATTGTCCGTAAACATATATCCTGGTAAAACTTCACCGTTATATGGACTGTAATGTACTACCTCATTATTTGCATCAAATTCATAAAATTTTCTTGGGAATAACAACACTCTATATAAACTAGAATAAAAAGTTCTGATATTATCAATACTATCATCTTCAATTTGAATTCTGCTTAATTCTGTTTCCCAAGCTTGTTTTGCTTTTTCTTTGGTTTGCTCAAAAGTATCAGTTCCAATTTCTCTTGATAAATTCAATTTTGCTTGTTCTGAACTTATAAATGAAGAAGCAACTTTTACATGAACTTCTTCTCCTTTTTTAGTTTTAAACCCTATAATTGCTCCAACATGTTCTCCTTCACTATTTATTGAATTCTCTACCAACTTCCAACCATCATTCCAAGTATGATTTACTTCAAAATCTTTGTCGAATTCAGCAACAAAATAATTATGAAAATTCTCTGGAACTCCACCACTGTTATTTCTGCAATAACCTATTATTTTACGCTCTTCAGGAATAATCTTCACCATAGAACCTTTAAAAAAGGCATCTAACATAATGTAAGATTCTTCCGATTCTGGAAATGTAAACTTAAAATGTGCTGCTCTTTCAGTTGGAGAAACTTCCGCAGTAACATCATAATCAGCTAAATAAACTGAATAATAATTTGGTTTTACAGTTTCTGCCTTATGAGAAAACCATGAAGCGCGCTCATCTTCCTGAAATTTTAAATCACCTGTTGTTGCCATTAACGAAAACGCAGCGTAATCATTTATCCACGGACTAGGTTGGTGTGTTTGTTTGATTCCTCTTATCTTGTATTCATTGTATTTATAAGTCCAACCATCACCCATTTTTGAAGTCATTGGAGTCCAAAAATTCATTCCCCAAGGTTTGGCAATTGCTGGGTAGGTATTTCCATTTGATAAAATATACTCAGAGTCTGTTCCCATTAAAGGGTTTACATAATCCACTAAATTTTTCTGGGATACAACTTTCGCTTCTTCTTTATTTTCATTTGTATTACAAGAGAAAACAATAAAACTTAAAATAAATAATAGACTATGAATTTTCATTTTTTTAATTTATTAAGATTTCATCAACAAATAACCAAACACCGCCACCTGCTATTGTTTGTTTTAAACTTGTAGCTACAACTTTAATATATCTTGCTTTTTGTTCTATAAAATTAACTTTAAAGTCTTTTAATTCAGACCCCGCATTTTTAACATAAGCTCTTT
>CBDUKG010000124.1:0-5560 GCA_965367745.1 uncultured Flavobacteriaceae bacterium
AATGTTTTTGGTGAAGAATTAATTATTGAAAATGCTGAAGAAGCATTAAAACAAGCCTGTTTAAAAACAAATGCTGAAATTTCTGAATATACTGCTGCTCCTATATTTATGGATGATAAAAAAGGAGGTGGTCACGAATGGATGGTTGAGTTTAAAAAACACCCAAAAAACATTTGCTATTTTACTGAAATATTAGATAATGCTTTAAAATCTATAAATTCGGACTATGAGGCAAAAAGATATAATAATTTAACCCTAGCGATGCCAAAAGTTCATGTGGCGCGAGAACATTTATTTTATGATTGGTTAAAAAATAAAGGCAAATTAGGTGGACAGCATAAAGTGCCTCGACTATCAAATTCCAGAAAATATTTAGAAGAATTATTAGAGTTGGCTGAAGTTAAAATCTAGCTGACTTTTTTTTAAGAACTACAATAGATAATAGAGTTATAGAATTTTTATTCCCAATAGTCATTAAATAAATTTAAACAATTCCAATATTTTAATCTATCTTTTTCATTTGGTTTTTTAACAGCATTCGGATGATTTTCAATACAATCACTATATAATAATTTGTATTTATCCTTAACTATAATTTCAAAATAGTATAAATTATTATCAAATGGAGCAATTGAAATGGATTTGTCTTTATGCTCAACCCAACAATTAATGTTTTCATTTTTTAAATTAAAAAAACCACTTTCCATTAAATTATCAATGAATTTTTGATAATTATTTGTTGTTTTTTTCGAAACTCTCAACTTTTTAATGGAAATTAACTTTGACTTTTTATTTTGCTTAACAATATGTTTTTCAATTAAGTTATCTTTAAATGCAATTATTTCAAATACCTCATTTTTCTCATTCCTACTTACATTATGTTTAGAGATTACTAAATCATAATTGGTTTTAAAATGTTGAAAAACTATCGATTTATTAATATTGTTTTCAATTTTATCAAATTCAAACTTTTCATAGTTTTGAGTAAAACCGACATACATAATACATTGAGTGAAAAGTAGTATTAAAAATATCTTTCTCATAATTAGTCTATTTTGATACAGATTATTAAGTTATTACTTTTTGCGTTCAATAACATAAATTAGTCTATTTTGATACAGATTATTAAGTTATTACTTTTTGCGTTCAATAACATAATTTACCATAATAAGCAATGACTCTTTGTAGGGAGAATCTGGGTAGGTATTTAAAATTGCTAAAGCTTTTGATTGGTATTCTTTCATTTTAGAAATTGTATACTCAATGCCTCCATTTTCCTTTACAAAAGCAATTACTTCTTTTACTCTTTTTTTGTCTTTATTATGATTTTTTACCGAATTTATTAACCATTTTTTGTCTTCTTTAGAACAATTATTAATGGTATAAATCAATGGTAAAGTCATTTTTTGTTCTTTAATATCAATACCTGTAGGTTTGCCAATATGTGCTTCGGTATAATCAAATAGATCATCTTTAATTTGAAAAGCAATTCCAATTAACTCACCAAACATCCTCATTTTTTCAACTTCTTCGGCAGTACTTCCAACTGAAGCGGCTCCAATTCCGCAACAAGCTGCAATTAATGTTGCCGTTTTCTGACGAATAATCTCAAAATAAACACTTTCAGTAATATCTAATTTTCGTGCTTTTTCAATTTGAAGTAACTCACCTTCACTCATTTCACGAACAGCAATAGATATTAGTTTTAAAATATCAAAATCTTCATTATCAATTGAAAGTAATAAACCTTTAGACAGTAAAAAATCGCCTACTAAAACAGCAATTTTATTTTTCCAAAGAGCATTTACCGAGAAAAAACCACGTCTTCTGTTACTATCGTCAACAACATCATCGTGCACTAAAGTGGCTGTATGAATTAATTCAATAATTGAAGCTCCTCTGTATGTTCTTTCATTAAAATTACCATTAGAAACCATTTTGGCAACCAAAAAAACAAACATTGGTCGCATTTGTTTTCCTTTTCTTCTAATTATATAATGTGTAATTCTATTTAACAACGGAACATTTGTAATCATTGCATCTCGAAATTTACTTTCGAAGAGCTCCATTTCCTGAAATATGGGTTGTTTTATTTGTTCTACTGGCTTCATAAGAATTACAAAAATAACGGAATATTCTGTATCATTCTAAATTATTTTATAGCTTATTCAAATTTTAAGTTTGTATTTTTGAAATACACACAAAATTTTATTAAAGATGAAACATATTTTACTTACAACAGTTCTTGTATTAATATCATTAATCGATTTAAAAGCTCAAAGTTACGAGTATAAAGTTATTACTAGTGTGGAATCTATTGTTCCTATGGGTATTGGAAGGTCTCGAGTTATCTCTTTTGAAGAAAACAAAAATTTTAACAATTTTACTTCTGAAAGAACCGAAGATAACAACAAACAAAATAAATCTAAACGTTCTGATATTAAAATTGACAATTTTGAAGAAACCAAATTGCTTAACTTTTTTAGTATTGCAGGTATTAATTTTAAAAATATTGCGTCTAATGATGCTATTATAAGTTCAAAAATAAACTCAATGGTTAGCGAAGGTTGGGATTTAGCTTTTGTTGTTAGTGGTGTTGAAAGTGATGCAGGTGAAGGTGATGGACAAGGTATATATATTACCCGTTATATTTTTAAAAGATTGAGACAATAATTGTAAAAGAAAGGCTTTTTAAAATAGTTTTAAAAAGCCTTCCTATAATTATTTATTTTACGTTATGCTGAATATTTATAGACTCAACGTGTATTGCTTTAAATACTTCTTCTATAAATTCTTCGCTTAAACCTTTACTTTTTCCAGTTTCTATCATATTCGCTAAAATATCTGACCATCTTCCACTTTGTAAAATTGCTACATTTTCTTGGTGCTTTAATCTTCCTATTCCCTCTGCAACAACCATTCTATCACTTAAAATATCAATGATATTACTGTCTATTAAATCTAATTCTTTACGGTATAAATTTAATTTACTTTGAAAACTTTCTTTAGAACTACTTTTCTGACGGATTTTTAAATCTTGAGTAATTTTATGCAGTTGTGCTGGTGTAATTTGCTGTGCAGCATCACTCCATGCATTGTCTGGATCTATATGAGTTTCAATCATAAAGCCATCAAAATTTAAATCTAAGGCAGTTTGAGAAACATCTAAAATGGTATCTCTTCTACCACAAATATGAGATGGATCAAGGATTAATGGTAAATCTGGAAATTCTTTTTTCAATTCAATTGCAATGTGCCATTTTGGTTTATTTCTATAATGTCCAGTATTATACGCTGAAAATCCACGGTGAATTACACCAAGTTGTGAAATTCCATTGGCTTGAAAACGTTCAACACCACCTAACCATAATGCTAAATCTGGATTAACCGGGTTTTTAACTAAAACTGGTTTGTCAACACCTTTTAAAGCATCTGCAATTTCTTGAACAGCAAACGGATTTACCGTAGTTCTTGCACCAATCCATAAAATATCTACATCGGCCTTTAAAGCTAATTCTACGTGATTTGCGTTCCCAACTTCTGTAGTAATTTTAAGTCCTGTTTCCTCACGAACTCTTTGAAGCCATGGCAATCCAATTCCACCAACACCTTCAAAACCTCCTGGTCTTGTTCTTGGTTTCCAAATACCCGCTCTAAACACGTTTGTATCAGTATCTTTTAATAAATGAGCTGTCTTTAATACTTGCTCTTCAGTTTCTGCACTACAAGGTCCTGCAATTACAATTGGATGAGAAAGTCCCATTGAATCTAACCATTTTCTATTTTCTTTCGTTATTTCCATCTTATTTTAGTTTCTTATTTAGTCGTTTTCTTTAATTCCGTTTAATATTGATTTAATATAATTTGTGTTATTCATAGATACTCTTAATCCATCGTCATCAGCATTTACAATTAAAGACTTAAATTCATTTAAATTTTTAATATACTCATCCAGTGATCTAATAATATTTTCTTTATTCTCTAAAAAAATAGGAGCCCAAGTATCTGCATTACTCTTGGCCAACCTCACTGTTGAAGCAAAACCTGTACTAGCCATATCAAAAATTGCTTGTTCGTTCTTTTCAATTTGTAACACCGTTTTTCCCAACATAAAAGAACTTATATGCGACAAATGAGAAACATATGCAATATGCCTATCGTGTTCCACCGGTTGCATCATTTTAATACGCATATTTAGTTGTTTAAATAAACTAATTGCTTTGTCTAAAATTTTCCAATCTGTTTTATCAGCTTCACAAATAATATTTACTTTATGATCGAATAAATTTAAGATTGCTGCTTCTGGGCCAGAAAATTCTGTTCCTGCAAGTGGATGCGCAGCCACAAAGTTTTTACGCTTTTTATGATTTTCAACTGCTTTACAAATCTCATTTTTTACTGATCCTACATCAAAAACCAAGGTGTCTTCAGAAATTACATCTAACACTTGAACCGTTAACTTCGGAATAATATTAACCGGCACTGCAATAATTATTACAGCTGCATCTCCAATTTCAGAAAAACTGATTTCTTGATCAATTACTCCAAGTTCTAACGCTTTTTTTATGTGTGCTGGGTTTTGATCAACACCATATACTTTAAATTTTCCTCGTTTTTTTAAATCCAAGGCTAAAGAACCTCCAATTAAACCTAAACCTATAACAACTAATTTTTCCATGTTATATTTTTACAGTTATTATTCTATTTAATACTTCAGCAAGTACTTCTTCTGAAACACATAAAGATGCTCTTAAATAACCTTCTCCATTAGAACCAAAAATAGTTCCAGGCGTTATAAATACATTTTTTTTGTATAATAAATCGTCCGTTACAGCTTCCGATTGTATTCCTTTTGGAAGTTTTGCCCAAACAAATAAACCTCCAATATTTTTATTGTAAGTACAATCTAAAGCGTCAAAGATTTGCCAAACTAATGCTCTTCGTTTTGTATAAATTTCGTTTTGCGCTTTAAACCAATCGTTCGATAATTTAAATGCTTCCACTGCGCCTTTTTGAATTCCAAAAAACATTCCAGAATCCATGTTGCTTTTTACTTGTAAAATTGTTTTAATAATTTCAGCATCTCCAACAACCATTCCTACACGCCAACCAGCCATATTAAAGGTTTTACTTAAAGAATTTAACTCAATAGCAACTTCTTTAGCACCTTCAATTTCTAAAATACTAAGCGGATTGTCATTTAAAATAAAGCTATACGGATTATCGTTTACAATTAAAATTTGATGTTTTCTAGCAAAAGAAATCAATTGTTTAAAATTCTCTTTTGAAGCAACAGCTCCGGTTGGCATATGCGGATAATTAATCCACATAATTTTTACTTTCGACAAATCTTGTTGTTCTAACTCTTCAAAATTAGGTAGCCAATTAGTAGCTTCATTTAAATTGTATAATAAAGGTTCCGCTTCAACTAAATTAGTAACCGAAGCATATGTTGGATACCCTGGATTTGGTATTAATACTTTATCTCCTTTGTTTAAAAATGCCATAGAAATATGCATAATTCCTTCTTTTGAACCCATTAAAGGAAGAATTTCTGTAG
>CBDUKG010000125.1:0-5425 GCA_965367745.1 uncultured Flavobacteriaceae bacterium
TAATGGTTTGTCTGATTTAGAATTCACCTCTTTTGTATAAGGTAATGAAACATAAATTTCGTCACTATGTTGATCTTCATAATGATTGTTTTGTTTTTTTAAAAAATTACTTTTTTCTTCAAGGTTTGGCCAAGCTTCATCAATCAGTTTACCCGTAATCTGAGTCGCCTTTTCAATATCAGCCCAATTTTCATATATGCTAACTAATAACACTTCTGAATCATCAGGTGTGAAATAATGAAAATAAACTCCTGACCCAATAATTAAATCATTTTTCATAATTACCTTATCAAAATATTCCTTTTCAATTTTCAACCACTCATCAAAATCAGTATCAGGATCCATAATTCTTTGAGTTTTTGTTATTGTAATAAACACAGGTTTAAATGTTTCTGTCACATCTTTTTCAGATTTTTCTTGCCCTCTAGCATTAATGGTAAATAAAAATGTAAATACCATTACTCCAAGTAAAAAGTTTTTTAATGTTCTCATAATATTTGTAGTTTAGTTAGCAACTATAATCCTATTTAAAGATTATAATTTACTGCTGCATTTTGAAAAATTAATAGAATGGGTAATTTTATAAATTTAGATTAATAAAACTTACTCTATAATATAGGGATTAGCACATAGCAATAGTAAGAATGTTATTGCTATAAAGATCAAATTATCAATACCAATATACTATTTTTTTACTAAAAAAAATAACTGTTTATTGAAAAACCTACAAAATAAAAATAAAAGATCTTGAAAATTATAATACTTCTGCCACCACAAAAGTACTTCCTCCAATAAAAATGAGATCGTTATTTTGTGCGTTTTTTAAAGCATCTTTATAAGCTTCTTGTACTGAACTATAAATTTCACCTTTTAAACAATAAGGAGTGCATTTTTGCTGTAATTCTAGGGCATCTAATCCTCTCGGAATAGCTGGTTTACAAAAATAGTAGGTTGCACTTTTAGGAAACATTGGGAGAATTTCTTTTAAGTCTTTATCTTTTACAACTCCAAAAACAAAGTGTAATTTATTAAACTTCTCTTGCTGTAATTGTTTTAAAACATAGGTCAACCCTTCTTTGTTATGTCCAGTATCACAAATAACTTTAGGTTGTTGATTTAAAATTTGCCATCTCCCTAAAAATCCTGTATTCTTTTTAACATTTAACAGTCCTTTTTTTAAATTTTCTTCTGAAATAGAAAAACCTTTATCATTTAATACTTCAATAGTTTTTACAACTGTTTTTAAATTATGCTGTTGGTACGTTCCTTTTAAATCTGTAAGAAAATTTGAGGTATTAAAATTTGATGCTAAAAACAATGGAGCACTTTTATCTTTAGCTATTTTTTCAAAAACTGGAAATACTTCTTTTTGGAATTCACCAATTACAACTGGAATATTAGATTTAATAATTCCTGCTTTTTCAAAAGCAATTTCTGGCAATGTTTCTCCTAAAAATTGTGTGTGGTCTAAACCAATATTTGTAATTACTGAAACTTCTGGAGTAATAATATTTGTAGAATCTAACCTTCCTCCTAGACCAACTTCAATAATAGCAATATCAACTTGTTGTTTTGCGAAACAATCAAACGCCAAACCAACAGTCATTTCAAAAAAAGATAATTTATGAATTGACAAGAATTCGCTATTTTTTTTAATGAAATTTATAACATCAATTTTTCTAATAACTTCTCCGTTAATTCTTATACGTTCCCTAAAATCTTTTAAATGAGGCGATGTGTATAAGCCTACTTTATAACCAGCTTCTTGTAAAACCGAAGCTAGCATATGACTTGTAGAACCTTTGCCATTTGTACCAGCAATATGAATGGTTTTAAACTTATTTTCGGGATAATTTAGATGCTTAGACAAGGCTAAACTGTTGGTTAAATCTTTTTTAAAGGCTGTTTGTCCTTGCCTTTGATACATTGGCAATTGAGAAAACATCCAATTGAGGGTGTTGTTATAATCCATTAAAAATTATTGAGATAATGAAAACCTATATTTTATAGTACCTACTTGCTTTGATGGTGCATTAGAATCTGCCTGCCAGGTTGTTTTTAAAGCTGCTGCTTTAGCTTGCGTTAATAAACAACTTGCGGTATTGGTTGAACCTTTAACGCCAGCGATAGCTTTTATTACCCGTCCGTTGGTATCTACTTCAATACTAACAACTACAAGACCTTCTTCATTACAAATGTAGTTTGGTTTTGGTTTACTAAGTGGTTTTCGATTACCTAAATTATAATCTCCATTTCCACCACCACCGCCATTTCCATAATAACCATTAGCGTTAGGATCTCCATTAATATTACCTTTATCACCAGCTTCATTATCATTTCCCTCACCTCCAGTTGCTGTTCCTTCAGAATTGCTAACACCGCCAATTAAAGCGTCTAACTTTTTTCTTTTAGCAGCTTCTTCCGCTTTTTGTTTTGCAATTAATGCTTGTTTTTCACGTTCAATTCTTTCTTTTTCTAATTGCGCTTTTTTAGCTATTTCATCAGCCTTTTTCTTAGCTTCTTGTGCTTTTTTTATTGCAATTGCTTCTTCAGTTTCCTGTGTTGCAACATCTTCAGAGACTTCTTGTACTTCTTCAACTGTACTTTCTTCAACTACTTCTTCTTGAACTTCTTGTTTTACTACTTCAATTTCCTCTTCAGTCTTTTCTGGTGCAGGAGCTAATGGTTCTTTAGGCTGCACATTTCCTTGTCCAACATTGGAAGTACCAAAATTTACTGCAATTCCATATTCTTGTGGTGGATCTAAATAGGTCATTCCAACAAAAAATAATAAAACTAACAGCAAACTCATAATAACACTTGTTATGGCTGCGGATTTTCTTTTATGTTTTGTATTTAAAAAACTGAACATTGTTTATTTTGGTCTAACTGCTAAAATTACTTTAAATCTGTTTCTGTTGGCAATATCCATCACCTTTACCGCTTTTTCTATAGGAACTCCTTCTTCGGCGCGTAAAACTATGGTTGGATTTTCTTTACCTGCTAATAAAGTTAACAAACTTTGTTCCAAGCTGTTTTCATTTACTTTTTTACTATCTATAAAATAGGTTAAATTTTTAGTAATACTTACAGCTGTTGACTGTCTGTTTTCGGTTTTACCGCTAGCTTTTGGTAATAAAATATCTAAAGCACTTGTTGTAACCAATGTTGAAGTTATCATAAAAAAAATGAGAAGCAAAAACACAATATCGGTCATAGACGACATATTAAAATTCGGATTTATTTTATTTCTACCTCTAATATCCATGTGCTAATTATTTATTATTGAAGATTAAAAAAATTAAAGTTTGTTTAATTTTTTAATAAACTAAATTGGTTCGTTTAATAAATCTAAAAACTCTACAGATTTTGCTTCCATTTCATATACAACTTTATTAGTTCTAACCACTAAATGGTTATATTGTATGTATGAAATAATCCCTACAATTAATCCTGCTACGGTAGTTGTCATTGCAGTATATAATCCATCAGAAAGCATTTTAATATCAATTTGTCCACCCGCATTTGCAATTTCGTGAATTGCTATAATCATACCAATTACAGTTCCTAAAAAACCAATCATAGGTGCTGCGCCAGCAATAGTCGCCAAAACAGGTACATTTTTTTCTAATTTATAAATCTCTAATCTACCAGCATTTTCAATTGCCGTATTAATATCTGCTAAAGGTTTTCCAATTCTAGAGATTCCTTTTTCAATTAAATGTGAAGCTGGAGAATTAACCTGTGCGCATAAAACTTTTGCTGCATCTAATTTTCCGTGCGAAACATGGTCTCTAATTTGGTTCATAAAATTACTATCGGTTTTTGAAGCCGCTTTAATGGCAAAAAACCGCTCAAAATAAATGTAAAGTGCAACAGCTAGTAATACAATTAAAATTGCAATAATTACCTGACCTCCAACGCCTCCATCCATAATTAATTTATAGATTGAAAGTGTTTTTTCTTCAGAAATAGCTTCGTTCAACAAATCTTCTGAATTTTGTAGCATTGTTAATAACATAGATTTTTCTTTATTTTATTTTTCTTTAACGGAGAATAGTACTTTAAAATTGTCTTAAAAACATAAATGCTACCGCTCCAACCACAAAACCTACTGCAGCTAGCCAAGCAATATTTTTAAAATACCAAAAGAAATTTATTTTTTCCATTCCCATAGCAACAACTCCTGCAGCAGAACCAATAATTAACATACTTCCTCCTGTACCCGCAGAATATGCAATAAAATGCCATATATGATCATCTACTGGTTGTTGGAACATTCCCATACTGGCTGCAACCAACGGTACATTATCTACAACAGCAGAACCAACTCCTAGCAACATAATTACAATATCTGTATTTGGAATAATTACTTTTAACGATTCTGCACCCAAAAATAACATACCTAAAGATTCTAATGCTGCAACAGCCATTAAAATACCAAAGAAAAATAATACACTTGGCATTTCTATTCTAGACAATGATCTATGAATAGGGCCGTGAAACCCAACAGAATCATGCCCATCAGTATCAACTGAACGTGAAATATTAAACTGGAATCTACTATAAATTTCAGCAAAAATACCTACAACAGATAAAGACAACATCATACCAACATATGGTGGCAAATGTGTAACTGTTTTAAATATTGGAACAAATATAATTGCTGTCAATCCTAAATATAACATTCTTGGGCCAAACTTGCTTATTCCATTATCCGTTTCATTTTCTACAATATCCAAATCTCCTTGAAAAGGCTTTAAAAAAGATGCAATAAATACAGGTACTATAACACATAATAATGATGGAATAATTAAATATTCTACTAATTTTAAAGTTGTAACCTTATTCCCAATCCATAACATTGTAGTTGTAACATCTCCAATTGGAGACCAAGCTCCTCCAGCATTTGCAGCAATAACAATTAATCCGGCAAACCACAAACGAGTATTTTTGTCATTAATAATTTTTTGTAGAATTGTAATTAACACAATGGTAGCTGTTAAATTATCAATAATTGCAGATAAAATAAATGCTAAGCCAGCAAAAATCCATAATAACTTTTTCTTATTTTTTGTTTTAATATAATTTTTAAAAGTCGCGAAACCATTAAAATAATCTATAATTTCAACAATTGTCATGGCACCCAATAAGAAGAATAAAATTTCAGCAGTTTTTCCTAAATGGTGCAACAAAGTCTCTTCTAATAAATGATGTTTTTCTTCACTGGTAAAGCTTGCAAAACCTTCAACCAATGTATGCGCTCCAGAATCAAACCAGTTTGCAAAATTATCAATTCCAAAAGCTACCATTGCCCATAAAATAGACATCATAGCCAAAGCGGGAATTAACTTGTCTAATTTTAAATTATGTTCTAAAGTAATTGCTAAATATCCTACTATAAATATTATAATAATGAGCGTTT
>CBDUKG010000126.1:0-5375 GCA_965367745.1 uncultured Flavobacteriaceae bacterium
AAATAAAGATGGTTTTTTTTGATTATAACAGGTTAATGCATTGTAAATTAAAGCTATAAAGCAACTTAAGTAACATAGCTAATTTACCTTTACTGATTTAAATCATATTATTTAATTCTAAACTATTTTAAATTAGTAGTCGCATTTTAGAGATGCTTTCAAATAATTTAAAAATATAAGAATGAAAAAAATTTTATTAGTATTAGCAGTTGGTATCTTCACTTTTTCTTGTAAAACAGATAAAAAAGTAGAAGCCCAAAATGAAGAAAAAACTGTGGAAGTTATAGAAACTCCAATGGTAACTTTAGGTGAATTTGACACAAAAGCTGGTGAATTTATAGGTAAAGAAATTGAAGTAGCCGGTATTGTTGACCATATTTGTAAACATGGTGGGAAAAAGATTTTATTAGTAACAGATGAAGGCGATGCTCATGTAGTTTCTGACGAACGCTTTGATGAAGCTTTAATGGGAAGTGAAATTAAATTAGTTGGAGTTGTTGTTGAAGAAAGAATAGATGAAGGATACCTTTTAAAAATGGAAGAAGATAATATTAAAAGTCATTCCGAAGGAGCTTCAAACGATGAGCAATTTAATGCCAAAAAGAAACACCTTCAAGAATACAGAGACAAAATGAAAAATGAAGGAATTGATCATATTTCGAATTATTCCTTACAATATGTTTCACACAAAGAATTAGCTGTAGTTACAGAATAAATATTGCTAGATGAAACAATTGCGAAAATGGAGTAGGATACTGCATAGAGATATTGGCTATTTTTTTATTGGAACAACTTTAATTTATGGCTTATCGGGTATTGCTTTAAATCATATGAGTGATTGGAACCCTAATTATTCTGTTGAAATTAATAACTTTTCTACTGCTATTAATTTAGAGAAAAGTGACACTACTAAAGAGAATGTATTAAAATTATTAGATGAAGTAGATAAACGTGAAAATTATAAAAAACACTATTATAGAAACGAGAATCAATTAAAAATATTTTTAAAAGGCGGATCTTCCATTGTAGTAAATGTAAGTAGTGGAAGAGGATATGCTGAATATTTGAAAAAACGACCAGTTTTTTATGAAGTAAATTACCTTCATTACAATCCAAACAAAATTTGGATGTGGTTTTCAGATATTTTTGCAGGAGCTTTAATACTATTTGCAATAACCTCCTTTTTTATGGTAAAAGGCAAAAAAGGAATTACTGGAAGAGGTGGTATTTATACTGTATTAGGGATTTTAATCCCTATACTGTTTCTAATATTTTATTTATAATTCACAAATAGTTTTAAACAAATAGAATACTGTCTTAGATAGCTTTGCTTTATTATAATTAAAGCAAAGCTATCTTTTTATTAGATAAATTCTGGCACGTTCCGCTTCTTATTTCTAGGCAATCATTTTATAAATAAAACCACCATATAGAGCAATTAATATAAGGCCTTCTTTCCAGCTTAATTTCATTTTAACGGGTGCAAATACTAAAGGGAAAATTAATAGTGAAATACCAAGCATCCAATAAATATCGCTAGTTAATAATCCTTGATCCTTTACTGTAATAGGCGTAATTATAGAAGTTAAACCTAAAACTGCTAATATATTAAATACATTAGATCCAATTAAATTTCCTAAAGAGATTGCTTTTTCCTTTTTTAATATTGCAATAACAGAAGCAGCTAATTCTGGAATACTTGTCCCAATAGATACAATTGTAATTCCAATTACGCGCTCACTAACATTAAATTTAGTTGCCATTCCAACAGCACCTTCAATTAATAATTCTGAACCACCCCAAAGAGCAACACCTCCAATGGTTAAAAATAACACGTTTTTATACAGTGGTAACTCAACATCATCTTCTGGCAATTCATCTACAACTGCAGGTTTTTGAAATTTCAATAAATAAATCAGAAATACAATTAGCATTGAGAATAATATAATACCCTCATATCTAACCAAGACACCATCAAAAGCAATAAAACCATAAAGCAAGAATGATGCTATAATCATTACTGGCCAATCGGTTTTATAAAAACTCTTTTCAACGCTAATTGTTGAAATTAAAATAGTTATGGCTAGAACTAATCCTAAATTTGCAATATTTGAACCAATAACATTTCCTAGAGCAAGATCCGCGTGACCATCTAAAGCAGATTTAATACTTACAATTAATTCTGGCGCTGAAGTGGCAAATGAAACAACTGTCATACCAATTACAATTTTTGGTATTTGCAATCTTAAAGAAAAGCCCACGGCCGCTTTTAATAGCCAATGTCCTCCTAATATTAATAATCCCAATCCAATTGCGATAAACAGTAAATTCATAAAAAATTATTTTGTGCAAATATAATAGAATTATAATCGTATTAAATGAAGTTTAAAACTTAAATTTTAGTTAAATAACTATTTTTTTAGTTGTGTAACTATAAAAATAGTTTATATTTGATTTTAAATTAATTCTATATGGAAAAACTCACCAACAAAGAGGAAGAAATTATGCAAGTTTTATGGAAGCTTGAAAAAGCCTTTGTAAAGGATGTTGTAGCCGAATTACCAAAGCCAAAACCGCATTACAATACGGTTTCTACAGTTATTAGAAAAATGGAAGATAAAGGCTTTGTGAAACACGATACTTTCGGAAACACGCATAGATACGCTCCAAATATTTCAAAAGAAGATTATAGGAAAAAATATTTTTCTAACGCAATTAATAATTATTTTGAAAATTCTTATAAAAATGTGGTTTCATTTTTTGCTAAAGAAGAAAAAATAAGTGTGGAAGAGTTAAAAGAGATTATTAAAATTATTGAAAATAAAAAAGAATAAGTATGGACTTTCTTTTAAAATCAAGTAGTTTGGTGCTAATACTATTATTATTCTATCAATTTGTATTGCAAAAAGAGCATTACTTTAAATCTATTCGTTATTATTTTTTGATGGGACTTATAATTGCTCTAATACTGCCATTATTAGAAATACCAATTTATATAGATGCAGTAACTTCAACTGTTAACTCACTAGCTTTAAATGAAGGAACTATATACAATGCTGTTGAAATTTCTAAAATAGACTGGACTCAAATTTTAATTGGTGTTTATGCTTTAGGAGTACTTTTTTTTAGCATTAAATTTGTGATTCAAATTACATCCTTAATTCGTTTAATTTCAACACACACTTTAACAAAAAATGGTGCATATTATTTTGTAGAAACATTAGAGGATACTTCACCATTTTCATTTTTTAATATCATTATTTATAACAAAAATCAATTTTCAGAAAATGAGCTTTTACTCATTATTAATCACGAAAAAGCACATGCAAAACAATGGCATTCGGTTGATACTATCTTAACTCATTTATTAGTAATATGTTTATGGTTTAATCCGTTTGTTTGGCTTTATAAAAAGGCTGTGCAACAAAACTTAGAATTTTTAGCAGATAGATTCGCATTAGAATTTGCAGAAAACAAAAAACAATATCAAGTTACATTATTAAAAACCTGTTATACAAACTATTGTCCAGAAATTACAAACAATTTTTACAATTCATTAATTAAAAAACGCATTATTATGTTACAAAAAAATCAATATCAAAATAAAAAACATTGGAAATTCGCATTGTTAGTTCCTGTTTTAATTGCCTTTATCGCAGTTTTTAATACAAAAACAATTGCTCAAGAGAAAAAACTTTCAAAAATTGAAAACGTTGATAAACTTGAAGTTAAATTACAATTAGATAAAGATTCTAAGGATGAAACATTAAAAAGGGAAGCAGCTTTTTTTAAAAAGGAATTTGACGCAGATATTTCATTTAAAGGCATAAAAAGGAATAATAAAAATGAAATTATTGCCATAAAAATAACTTCTAAGTATAAATCGAACTCATCGGTTTTTATGAGAAAAAGTGATGAGCCTATTTCACCTATAATTATTTCTTATAATTCGGAAATTGATAAAATTAATATTGGTGATGCGATTGACCAAGAAGATAATATTCATATAATTCATAAAAAGAATCACAAGAAATTTAAGGAGGCTAAAAAAATCTGGGTTTCCAAAAAAGGAAGCGATACCATTGTAGTGAAAGGAAATAAAATTAATTGGAATAAAGATGATGATAACCATTTAGAATTTGAAGTAAACGAAGCAGATGATTCCAGTAAAGAACATAAGCTTAAAGTTACTACTGCTGTTTTTATCTCTGATGATGGTGAAAAAACAGAATTAATTATAGAAGATGATAACGATGAAGTTATAGATGCAAGTGAACATGTGTATATAATTAAAAGTGATGAAAAAGGAAAAAAGGATAAGGTTATAAAATCTCAAAAAACAATGACGTTCAATTCTTCTACAGAAGAACCGTTGTATATTTTAGATAAAAAAGAAATTACTGCAAAAGAAATGGAGAGTATAGATCCAAACAGTATTAAAGCAATAAATGTTTTTAAAGGTGAAACTGCTATAGAAAAATATGGAGAAAAGGGTAAAAATGGTGTTATAGTAATTACACTAAAAGAATAATAAAGTGTAAGTTTTAAAAACCTCTTTTCTAAAACTTAGAAAAGAGGTTTTTTTTATTAAAAATAATAGAATTGCTTTTTTTAACCACTGTAAAGTATAAAAACACCTTTACATTTGAGTATCATCTAAAAAACCAGCTTTGCTTGCTTGTAAAAATGATATAAATTACAAAAATTAATTACAGATAGGAACTAAAATGTAGTATTTAAATATAAACAACAAATTAAAACCGCTTTTTAGTTTATAAATGAAAGGCAGTTTGATAAATAGTATATTAAAATGTTGCAACTAACTTAACATTCTTCATATCTTCTTTTAATAACTAATTAACACACCATTTATTAACCTTTAAAAAAAGATTTATGCTATCTATTTTTGTATTTTTAACAGCCTTAATAATGTCTATTATTAGCTATTTATTTAATCTATAAAATAGCATTATTACACAAGTATTTTTAGTGAATTTATGCTAATTTGGGAATATATTTATTTAAAAATTAACTAAGAAGTTTTCCCACTATTTTGTGGGATTTCTTTTTTATGTACTTTTGTGAAATGAAAAAACAACTTTTTAAATTAGTTGCAAAAATTAATAAGGTTTTACTGCCGAGTTTTACAAAAAAAAGATTGGATATGGCAAATGCTAAGAAGTGGCAACTGGCAATTATTGGTTGGCGTTATTTTGTTACAAAAAATAGTTTGTAAATAATTAAAAAGTGCTATATTTGCACCCGCAAAAAGGCCTCGTGGCGCAACTGAATAGCGCACTTGATTACGGCTCAAGAGGTTACTGGTTTGAATCCAGTCGAGGTCACTAATGATAATAAGGCTTTCAAGAAATTGG
>CBDUKG010000127.1:0-5341 GCA_965367745.1 uncultured Flavobacteriaceae bacterium
TTTTAACTTCAGAAAAATCTTCAATTAATAATGCTATTGGTGCGTGTTCAAAAAACGAAAAATATGGATCGGTGATTACATTTGTATTTTTAATAAACGGTATATTTTTAGAGTCTTTTTTAGTCATTTTAAATATTTTCACTGGGGTTAAAGAAAACAGTTAAATATACGTAATTTTCTATATTTTTTATTTCCATTTACTGTATAATGTGAAAATGTAAATTATTTAAAGGCTATTTACAAAAAGGTAATGTAATTTTTACGGAAGATCCTTGGTCAATATTGCTATTTATAGAAATGGTACCATTATGTTTTTTTACTATATTTTGCGCAATGGAAAGCCCTAATCCTATACATTTTTGTTTATCAACATCATAAGTATTAACTACAAAAAAATCGTTTAAAACGTTTTTAATGTTGTTTTTAGAAATCCCTATACCTTCGTCAATTATTTGAGTTGTAATTGCAGTATTATTGGTTGTAGCTACAATTGTAATGTTAGAGTTTGGCTCAGAAAACCGAATGGCATTATGCAGTATGTGATTCAGGGCTAAGGAAATTTTGTCAGAATCGATGTTTGTTAAAATTGGCTCTTCAGAAAAACTTTTCACTATTGTTATATGCTTATTTTGAGCCAATAGTGTATTGTTATTTATAACATCATTTAAAAGTTCAGTATAATTTTTTAAATTAAAATTATAGTTGTAATTAATGGAATTAACCTGTTGATATGTTACAAACGTATTCAATAAGCTAATGGCATATTGAGATGATTCTTTTATTATTTTAAGATGTTTTTCGAGCTTTTCTGGAGTGTAATTCTCAGTGTTTTCTAAAATCATATCCGAAAAAGAATATGCTATACTAATTGGGTTTTTTAAATTGTGTGTTAATGCAGAAATTAATGTAGTGTGCTTAGTTTCAGTATCCGCTAATAGGTTATTACTTGCCTTTAATTTCAGACTTAAATCAATAATTCTTTCCTCGAGCTCCTCTATATATGAATCAGAATTTTTCTGTGAATTTTTCAAAATGAATTACTTTTAAGTAAAAATAATTTTAATATCATTACAATCAAAGTTTTACATCTAATATTATTAATGTTGATAGTAATTCAGGATATTTTGTAATTTTTTTACTCATATTTTTATTTTCACTCAATTAAACTTATGCAACAATTCTTAATTTTCATTACTTTTACCCTTTATAAATAAAACCAACATAATGTCAGCTTCAAAAAAAGATTACAAAAGGATTACTACTAAGAGCTTGGTAGAAATGAAAAAAAATGGTGAAAAGATTGCAATGCTTACCGCATACGATTTTACCATGGCAAAAATTGTGGATAATGCAGGGATTGATATTATTTTAGTTGGAGATTCTGCTTCTAATGTTATGGCTGGACACGAAACTACCTTGCCAATTACGCTTGATCAAATGATTTATCACGCCAGTTCTGTGGTACGTGCAATTGAAAGATGTTTAGTGGTAGTTGATTTACCTTTTGGAAGTTACCAAGGTAATTCTAGAAGCGCGCTGGATTCTGCTATTAGAATTATGAAAGAGTCTGGAGGTCATGCTGTGAAACTTGAAGGTGGAAGTGAAATTAAAGAATCAATTTCAAGAATTTTAACTGCTGGTATCCCGGTAATGGGTCATCTAGGGTTAACGCCTCAATCAATTTATAAATTTGGATCTTATACCGTTAGAGCTAAAGAAGAAGAAGAAGCTGATAAATTAAAGGAAGATGCGTTATTATTGGAAGAATTAGGCTGTTTTGCCTTGGTTTTAGAAAAGGTGCCAGCAAAATTAGCAAAAGAAGTTGCGCAAAGTCTTTCTATACCGGTTATTGGTATTGGTGCTGGAAATGGCGTAGATGGTCAGGTTTTGGTAACTCATGATATGTTAGGAATGACACACGAATTTCATCCACGTTTTTTGCGTAGGTATTTAGACCTTTATGTTGAAATGACAGGTGCTTTTGAAAATTATATTTCAGATGTTAAAAGTAGGGACTTCCCAAATGATAACGAACAGTATTAATTATGAAAATTCTTCATTTAGATACAAATCACCGGTTATTAATAGATCAATTAGACGATTTAGGATGTGAAAATGTTGAAAATTATACCGCTTCTAAATCTGCTATAGAAAAGATTATTATGGATTTTGATGGTATTGTAATCCGTAGTAGATTTAAAATTGATACAACTTTTATTGATGCTGCAACAAAGTTACAATTTATTGCTAGGGTGGGCGCTGGTTTAGAAAGTATAGATGTTGAATATGCCGAAAAAAAAGGAATTCATCTTATTTCGGCCCCAGAAGGTAATCGCAATGCTGTTGCAGAACATGCGTTAGGGATGCTTTTAGCATTGTTTAATAATTTAAAAAAGGCCGATCTTGAAATTAGGAATGGAAAATGGCTTAGAGAAGAGAACAGAGGCCTCGAATTAGATGGAAAAACAGTGGGCATAATTGGCTACGGTAATATGGGGAAAGCTTTTGCTAAGAAATTACAAGGCTTTAATGTGGAAGTTATTTGTTACGATATTAAGGAAGGTGTGGGAGATGAACATTGCAAACAAGTTACCCTAAAGGAATTACAGCTAAAAACGGATGTTTTAAGCCTTCATACGCCTTTTAATGATTTATCTTATCAAATGGTTAATACAGGTTTTATTAATGCATTTAAGAAGCCTTTTTATATAGTTAACACTGCTCGGGGTTCAGCTGTTGTAACGGCTAATTTGGTAGAAGGCCTTAAAGATAAAAAAGTACTTGGTGCTTGTTTAGATGTGCTGGAATACGAAAAATTATCCTTTGAAAATTTATTTGAGGAAGATAATCTACCAGAAGCCTTTAATTATTTAATTAATGCTGAGAATGTTTTGTTATCTCCACATATTGCTGGGTGGACTAAAGAGTCTAAGGTTAAATTAGCACAAACTATAGTAGATAAAATAAAGGTTAATTTTTTGGCTGAACATGAAAATGAAAAGCTACCTGAAATTAAGAAAGTTACTGGTATTGGTGGTCTTTTCTTTAAAAGTACCAACCCAGTTAAAACAAAAGAGTGGTATAAAAAGCATTTAGGTTTTAATGTAGATGATTGGGGTGCTACATTTTGGTGGAAAGATAAAAAAGGTATAAAATCTTCTACTCAATGGAGCCCGTTTGATAAAAGCTCTAAGTATTTTGAGCCCTCTAAGAAAGAATTTATGTTTAATTATCGTGTAGATAATTTAGAGGAACTGTTTAAAGTGTTGAAAAAAGAAGGCGTTACTATTATTGGTGCTATAGAAGAGTACGATTATGGTAAATTTGGATGGATTTTAGATAATGACGGTAATAAAATAGAATTATGGGAGCCTATTGATAAGGTTTTTTTAAAATAAAAAATTAATAATTTAAATATTCAAAAACAGATATATCATGAATGTAATAGATGAAAATGGAAATTTAGTTCCAAAGAGTGCAGAAGATAGTAAAAGAGTACTTGCTGGTATTTTAGCAATAATACTTGGGCCTTTTGGTGTTCATAAATTTATACTGGGTTATACAACTCAAGGTATTATATTATTGGCAAGTACTATTGTAACTTGTGGTATTGGCGCTGCTGTAACTAGTATAATTGGTTTAATAGAAGGGATAATTTATTTAACAAAGTCTGATGAAGAGTTTGTTTATATGTATCAAACTAATAAGAAGGATTGGTTTTAAAAGTTTTACAATAGAAGCGGAAAGTTGATATTTTAGTTATTGTTAGGATGTTGGATTTTTTAGTAAATTTTATCTTTAGAATACGTTAATAGTAGTATTATTATCAAATTTAAATGTATTTAGAATATCGGTATTGATGTGATGTTAATTTGAAGTTTAAATATAATGCTTTATTAAACTTGATAAATTACTTCTAATAATGACAGTTTGTTATCTCTAATTAGAGGGTAAAAAAAAAGGCTACCAAATTGGTAGCCTTTTTCATAATATAGTAATATTCCACAAGTTAAAATTTAAACCCAAGTTTAAATGAATATTGGGCAAAGAATGATACTGTATTGTTTTCAGATTCAAGTTTTAATAAACCAGAACCTGGTGATTTTACACTCGCAATGTAAGTATACGAAACTGGTTTGATATCAAAACCAAAGAAAAGATCTTTAGCAATATAATAATCAACTCCAGCAACAGCCTGAACTCCAAAAGCAGAAATATCAGCTTGACGTGTTCCTAATAATGCAGGTGTAGTAATAGTATTATTGTCATCTATAATTACTTCAGTAAATAAAGATTGTCTCGCATAATCAAATGGTAAAGCAAATCCTAAATAAGGAATTAACCTTTCATTTTTTGTTTTAAACATCCATTGAGCTCCAATTGTAGCGTTAACGCTTACATTTTCAGAAGCATCAACTCCAGCATAAGTAGGTACATTTGTATTCGGCACTCCAGGAATAGGTAATACGCCTGGGTTGTTTCTTAAAATTGCACCTCCACTAAGTGTAAGAGCAAATTTATTACCAATGTAATATCTACCTTCAGCTCCTACCATATTTGTTATACTATTGTTATTAGCATTTACGGTATTATCATAAGCAGTTTCACCACTAACAATATTAGAACTAGGTACAGTTAACCCTCCATTTAGATATGCTCCTCGTCCAAAAACCATCGCTGCAGTAAAGTCACCTTTTTTAGGTGCAAATTTTGCACTTTGGTCACAGCCTTCACAATCGTGGTTTGAATCTTTATCTTGAGCATTTACACTTAATGCAAATGTTAGGATAAAGCATAAAATTAAATATTTTTTCATATGTTTTAGTTCTTTAAGAGTTATAATTTTTTTTATAAAAGGGCTGGCTGTAAAGTCAGCCCTTTATATTTTTCCTAAAGAATCTTAGTTGTCTAAAGCGCTATTCATTAGTGCTTGATATTCCATTGCCATTTGTTCGTTAAGAGCAATTTCAGCTTCAATAGACGCAATAGCTTCTAAAGTTAAGTCGATCCAGTCTTGGATTTTCTCAGCTGTAATTCCATTTGCAAAATCAGGTGCAGTAAGAAGTGCAGTGTCAGTAACAATTGCAGCTTCTGCAGTAGCAATTTCTCCTTGAGCAGTTGCAATCATAGCATCTAAATCAGCAGCAGATACAACATCTCTCATTCTACCGAAGATAGCAATTAAGATATTTTTGTTTTGCTGAATTTGAATGTCATTTGCAGCAATCATATCTTCTTCAGCCCATACTAAGTCATATAATTCATATATATCAACTAATAATTGAGCATTTAAAGGAGAAGCAGCAGCAGCATCATAAGCAGCAGATAATTCTGAAACTTC
>CBDUKG010000128.1:0-5252 GCA_965367745.1 uncultured Flavobacteriaceae bacterium
TATCATTTTGAGCATTATATCCTTCAGAAATTTGAATGTAAATTGCCTCAATTTTATCACTCCCACCTGTTATATTGAAGTCTGTAACAATATTGATTTGAGACAAAGGGCAATAAAATTGATCTCCATCAGCAGTAACTGTTGGTGGTGTTTCGGTTTGTGACCAACTTATATTGTTAATACAAAAAGTAAAAAGTAGGAAAAGGACAATATATTTATTTTTAAAAGTCATTAATGTTTAAAAAAAGAATTAAAACTCATAAAGTTAGAATTTAATTTGAAAGATATGAGAATAATCTAAAAATTCTACTAGTTTTGAATCATTATTTGTATCGGTACATTATTTATAAATACATTTTCTAAAACTGCTTCTCCATTTTTTACATAAACCAATGCGTATGCAGTTGTGTTTTCCTTTTCAAAAGAATCTCTATAGGCATCTTCAGCAGGTTTTGCTTTAAATTCTTCCATATAAAATCGTTCAAAAGGAAATTCAATGGTTATATTTTTATTCTCTCCATAAGAATTCACAGATTTTATATTTGTTGTGATAAAATCAATATCACTTAAAGGTTTTTCTTTTACAACATTTCTTATTGTTGCATAACCATCATCGTTATTGGCAATTATAACATAAACTTTTTCGTTTCTGGTCCAATTGTCTTCGTTTTTAATTTCAAATGTATCTTCTATAAAATTCAAACGAATATACTTTCCTCTAAAAGGATCGGAAGGATCTAATGGGATTGTTTTAAACTTAAACGCAGTGCCTGTTTTTAAAATTCTTTCTTGACTTAAAATCATTTTAGCAGGAACAGCTAATTGTGCCGCCATAACAATTATAAATAATGCGAAAACTATTTTTTTATTTTTCATTACGATTTCTTTTTTTAAGCATCCAATAGTTAGTTATAAAAAAACCAGCTCCTACTGAAATAAATAACAGACCTCTTAACACAAAGCTTAAATCTGTATCAAAAAACCTGCAAATAACAAGTGCTGTTATTATTATTAGACCGTAATTTAAAATACCTAAATGATTTTTTTGTTCTCCTTTTCTTATGGTTAATATTCCAATTGTAAAAACAACTAGATTCATAAGTATTATTGGCAGTGATGATTTTAAACCTATTAAAAAAGAAATAGTAAAAATTAAAAAGACAAATTCAATAAACGTAGTTTGTTTTAGGTGTTCTTTTTTAAATTGTTTCATCAATAATACAATGGCAGTTGAAAATAGAATAATGACGGTAATTATTTCGATAAAGTCATTGATATTACTAAAAATGAACTCATTGTTTAATAACTCATCCCAATACCAGCTAAAACTTAGCGATAGTAAAATACCTATAGTTCCTAATGACCCAAGTATTAAAAAACTATTATTTCGTAATTTTTGACCGTTGAAAAAGTTTGAATTCCCTATTAAATAAAAGATTCCTAAAAGACATAAATAAGCCACAAACATTAGTTCTTCAAAATTATTAGCTAATGTGCCCAACCCAGAAAGAATTGACAACGGAATAAACCAGTTATGAAAAATTAAAGAGTTACTTTTTGGCTTATTTTTAATCAATAAATAATAATGTGGGACTATTAATAGTAATAAAAGCCAGTAGGTATAGGATTCAATTTTGGGATATGACCAATAGCCAACTTTTCCAGCGTAAAAAGTAATTCCAACAATGTATAAAAGTGATGTAACCGAAGACTTCATTAAATAAACCAACGGTAAGCATAAGAGCATCCATGTTATTGTAAAAGAAGCAATATCACCTGGAATATTATAAATTTGGCTTATTAATGAAATACTTGCTCCAACAGAAAAGAATAAGAAAACCGAGGAACTTTCACGCCAAGTAGCACTTTCATTCTTTTTTAATAATGTAAATAAACAAAGTAATTGACTTATAATTAAAGGGATAAAAGCTAAGGTAGTTTTAACTATTTTAGATAGATTATCCCAATTGTGAGCCAAAATTAAAATAACACCTAATCCAACTAACAGCGCACCTAAAACTCCAAAAACTATAAATAATTTATTGGCTGAGGTACTTTCTTTACTTTTATAATAAGAATCAATTTTATCAGCAGCTTCAGTTGAAATTACATTAGCATCAATAAGTTCTTTTAGGTCTTTTGAAATGTTCATTAATTTGATTTTTGTAAACTACTAAAGTTAACTATTTTTTCTTGAAGAAGGTTCTAATAATAATTAAATATTAAAAATGCAATAAGCATAATTAGAGTAACTCCAGCCCAAAACAGTAATTTTTTTTGTTGCTTTTCTTTCGTTTCTTTTTTTAATTTTTGTTTGAATTCTGTGAGTTCTTTTTCAGAAAATTTAGGAAAATTATAGGCAGTTTTTATGTTTTTGGTTTTAGAATAATCATTGCCTCCTTTAAATTTTTTACGACGTGCATTTTTTAAAGCAGCGTTTTGCTTTACTCTATTAATCATATCGTTTACATGACCACCGAAACTCATATGCTAATTTAATTGTAAAAAAAGAGACTATTTAGAAAGTGATATTTCCCAGATAGTCTCTTTTATAATATGTTTTAAAAATTAATTATTCCTTGGTATCTGTATCTTCCGTTGGTTTTTCAGAAGCATTTTCTAGCTCTTCACCTTTTAAATAATTTGGTAATTGCATACCGGCCATATTAAACATTTCTTGTAAAGGTGGTACAGATTTGTACATTCCAGAAATAAAGTTAGAAGTAGATGTTTTACCATCTTTTCCACCACCGTTTTCCCAAACAGTAACTTTATCAATTTTAATATTTTTAATGGCTTCAGCTTGTGTTTTAACCAATTCAGGTAGTTTATCTGCAACTAATAATAACACAGCATCTTTAGCATCATCTCCAGCAGCTTTAACAATTTGTTCTAAACCTAAAGCTTGTTTGGTTAATATTTCGTACATACCTTTTGCTTCAGCTTCTTTTTTCATAAAAATAGCATCTGCTTCTCCTTTGGCAACACGTCTTATTTGTTCAGCTTGCGCTTCAGCATCAATTTCAATTTTACGTTTGTCTATCTGTGCAGGAACAATAATATCTGCTCCTTGTTCAGCTTCCTTGCGTTTTGCTCTGGCATCTTCTGCAATTTTTTCAGCAGCATATGCTTCTTCTAGTGCTTTTGCAGCTTGTACTTTTTCAGATGCATTTGCAATTCTTTCGGCTTCTGCTTCACGAGATCTTCTGTCTGCATTTGAATTTGCAACTTGTACTTTCGCAGTATTTTCACCGTGAACAGCATTTGCATCAGCAGCAGCAACTTGAATACGTTGGTCTTGCATTGCGTTAGCTTCACCAATAGATCCATCTCTTACTTTTTGTGCCACTGAAACTTTAGCTTCATTTATTGCTTTTGCAGCAGCTTCTTTTCCTAAAGCTTGTATATAACCAGATTCATCGTGGATATCAGTAATATTTACGTTGATTAATTTTAATCCAACTTTTTTTAATTCAGCCTCAACACTATGTGTAATATGTGATAAAAACTGATCTCTATCCGAATTAATTTCTTCAATATCCATGGAAGCTACAACCAAACGTAACTGACCAAAAATAATTTCTTGAGCTAAATCTTGCACAGCATCTAATTGTAAGCCTAACAAACGTTCTGCGGCATTTTGCATAACACTTGGCTCGGTTGAGATCCCAATGGTAAATCTAGAAGGTACGTTTACACGAATATTTTGTTTACTTAAAGCGTTTGTTAAATTTACTTCAATAGACATTGGTGTTAAATCTAAAAATTCGTAATCTTGAATTATTGGCCAAATAAATGCGGCACCACCATGAATACATTTAGCAGAGAGTCCACCGCCAGTTTTTCCATAAACAACTAATATTCTATCTGAAGGACAGCGTTTGTACCTTCGTATCATTGCAAATAAAAATACTACGGGTATAATTATTATTGCAGCAGTTAAATAAACTCCGGTTAATCCAGCTTGTAAGGGTACTAAAAGTGTTAATAAATTCATAGGTGTTTTATTTAGATAAGGTTTCAACTAATAATAATTCGGCACTTACAATTTTGGTAACTTTTACCATAGTACCTGTTTTTAATTCTTCTTCATTATCGGTAATGGCTTCTAATTCTCGCAAGCTACCTTGCACTTTAATTTGAACTTTTCCCATTTTAGATCGTTTTGCTCCAATAGGTAAATAAACTTCACCAATTACGCCAATCGCATTTTTCATTTTTAAGGTCCCAGATTCTGCAAGTTTATGCATCCAAAAGAATAAAGATGATGTTAAAACCATCATTAATAAACCTGCAATTATCGAGAGAATTAGTGTTAATCCAGTTGACAAATCATTGTCAATGCAAGTAACTCCTGTCCAACCAAAAATGGTAAAAAATGCCACTATATTTTTAAAAGTGAAGAACTGAAAACCTACACCGCCATCATCTGCTTCAAAATCACTAGCATCAGCATCCATATCAGCATCACCACCACCAATAAAAGTTAAAATAAAAATGATTAAAAATACAACGGAACCTAAAAGTGCAAAACCCCAATAGGTTTGTTCGAGGGTCGACATTCCTTCAAAAAATTCTTTCATAAGGCATTATTTTAAATAAGTAATCGAATATACTAAATATTGATTGAATTGTGAATAAATAACTGTTGTTAATTATTAGTTGTCTTTTTGTTAATAATGTTACGTTCTAAGAAATAAAATGATTTAAATTTGTGTTCTAAAATTTAGAAATATGACAAATAAAGTTGAAGTTAGTTGGAAAGGTCAAATGCTTTTTGAATCGGTTGCGCCAGAAGGTTCTGTAATGATTGATGCTGCTGAAGAAGTTGGTGGGCAAGGAAAAGGATTAAGGCCTAAAGCTATGATGTTAAGCTCTTTAGCCGGATGCTCTGCAATGGATGTAGCTTCTTTATTAAAAAAGATGCGTGCTGAAGTAGCGGATTTTAAAATTGAAGTAGAAGCTAATTTAACAGACGAACATCCGAAAGTTTACGATAAAGTTTTAGTTACTTATAAATTTTATGGAACTGACTTTAAAAAAGATAAAATTGAAAAATCTGTAAGCCTTTCTGTAGATCGCTATTGTGGTGTTTTTGAAATGTTCCGTAAGTTTTCCGACATTTCTCACAAAATAGAATATATAGAACAATAAAATTAAATTGATAAAAAAAACTAGAATCCATAGATTCTAGTTTTTTTTTAAACCCCTGATTTAAGATTAAGGGTGTTTTATATCTCTTACTTATTCGC
>CBDUKG010000129.1:0-4943 GCA_965367745.1 uncultured Flavobacteriaceae bacterium
GCACCTCCAAGAGGTTCTTTAATAATACCATCAATTAATTTTTGTTTTTTCATATCAATTGCGGTAAGTTTTAAGGCTTCAGCAGCTTCTTCTTTATGTTCCCAACTTCTCCATAAGATAGAAGAACAAGATTCTGGAGAAATAACGGTATACCAAGTATTTTCCATCATATAAACTCTGTCTCCAACTCCAATTCCTAAAGCACCACCAGAAGCACCTTCACCAATTACAATTGTTATAATAGGTGTTTTTAAGCGTGTCATTTCTAAAATATTTCGAGCAATAGCTTCACCTTGTCCTCGCTCTTCAGCTTCTAAACCAGGATATGCTCCCGGAGTGTCTAAAAGTGTTACCACAGGAATTCCAAATTTTTCAGCCATTTTCATAAGCCTCAACGCTTTTCTGTATCCTTCAGGATTAGACATTCCAAAGTTTCTATACTGGCGAGTTTTGGTATTATAACCTTTTTGTTGTCCAATAAACATAAAAGATTGATCTCCAATTTTACCCAATCCGCCAATCATTGCTTTATCATCTTTTACAGTTCTATCTCCGTGTAACTCCATAAAAGTACCATTGGTAAGAAAGTTTATATGATCTAAAGTATAAGGTCTGTTTGGATGTCTTGACAACTGAACTCTTTGCCAAGCTGTTAGGTTTTTATATATATCGTTTTTAGTTTTTATCAATTTTTTTTCGATGTTTTTGCAACTATCAGTTACGTCTACATCACTTTCTTTACCAATTAATTCACACTTAGTAAGTTGTTCTTCTAATTCTTTAATTGGTAATTCAAATTCTAAATATTCCATGTTTTTTAAATTTGATGTTGTACAAATATAATAACTTCTATATTTTAATACACACTTAGGTACTTTTTTTATTTTTTATTAGCCCATTTACAATTACTGTTACAAAAATTATTGTTGCGCCTAAATAAAACTGAGGAGTCATTTTTTCTGCCTCTCCAAAAATTACAACAGCTAAAATAATTCCATAGACAGGTTCTAAATTTATGGTAAGCATTACAGTATAAGGAGTTAAGTATTTCATGATATCAACAGATACTATAAAAGCATAGGCTGTGCAAATGGTACTTAATATTATTAAATAGATGATATCGTTGTTTGTTAAAGTAAAGTTTTCTGGTGTAAATCCGGTGGAAAATAAAATGTAAACAGTAATAAAAAGAACACCAAAAAGTAATTGATAGAATGAAATTGTACTTGCATTGTTTTGTTTTATAAATAGGCCGTTAATAACTGTAAATAAAGCAGATAAGAATGATGCAATAAGTGCATATATAATTCCGAGTGTATAGTCGTTTTCAACATTAAAAATTATATATAAACCTGAAATTATAATGATTCCAAAGATAAATTCTATAAAATTAATACGTCTTTTAAAAAATACAGGTTCAATAAATGAAGTAAATAGAGCGCCTGTACTCATCGATACTAAAGCGACAGAAACATTAGAAACTTTAATTGCAGTAAAAAAAGCAATCCAATGGAGTGCAATAAGTACACCACCAATAAAAAACTTTACAAGTGTTTTTGGAGGCACTTTTAGATTCTTTTTTTTAAATAAAAAATAAATAAAAAGTACAATTACAGCTAATAGCATTCTGTACCAAACTAAAGGAATTGCATCTATTGTAATAAGTGCTCCTAAAATTGCTGTAAATCCCCAAATAAATACAATAAAGTGGAGGTGTAAATAGTGTTTTAAGTTAGTTTTTCGCATTTCTAAGGTATAAGTACACTGCGAGCCCTCCAAAAAATATGTTTGGAAGCCAAACCATAATTAAAGCATTGGTTTCTGCACCAGCACCCAAAACTTCAACAATTTTTAAGAAAAAAACATACACAAACATTAAGGTTATTCCTATTGCTAGATTTATACCCATACCACCTCTTCGTTTTTTTGCAGCTAAACAAACAGCAATAAATGTTAGAATATAGGTCGAAATTGGTAAGCTGGTTCTTTTATGAAATTCTACTAAATAAGTGTTTAAATTTCCAACACCTCTTTGTCTAGATTGTTTAATAAATTCATTTAATTTAATAGATGTCATTTCTTTTGCCAGGTCATCTACATTTATTAAATCCTTAGGCATAAAATCTAATAATGTATCCATTTTTATTCCATACTCTATAGAATCTCTACCTTCTAAAATAAATCTTTTTTTATAGGTATTTAGTCTAAAAACAGTATCTTTTTCTACCCATCTAATATTTTCAGCCATTAATTTATATTGTAGCTTGGTACCTTCAAATTTTTCAAAAGAAAATTTCTGACCTTGTTTTGTATTTAAATTAAAACTTTTTAAGTAGATATAATCATTTTCTCCAAGTTGTAAATTGATATTTGTAATATGGTTTTGATTGTATTTTTTCTTTTGAAGGTATTTTTTACTGAATTCATTAAAAATTTTGTTACTATTTGGTACAACAAAATGATTCATTCCCAAAGCAAGTATTGTTACGAGAGAAGCTCCTATAAAATAAGGTTTTAAAAACCGAGTAAAAGAAACTTTTGCGGAATGAATTGCAATAATTTCGGTATTTGAGGCTATTTTAGAAGTGAAAAATATAACTGCAATAAACAATGCCAAAGGCATAAACGTATTTCCAAATATTACAATAAAATGCACATAATAATCTCTTATAATTTCAGAAACTGAGAGATCTGCATGGCGTAAAAATTTATCTACTTTTTCAGAAACATCTATAGCCATTGCTATTGGCAATAATAAAATTAAGACCAATGCAAATGAAGAAAGAAATTTTTTTAATATGTATTTGTCTATAATTTTCAATTTCAGCTATTTGTATTCTTTATATTTGACAATAAACTGTTACAATCTCTTATCCATTTGTTTTACCATTTGGTTTTTCCATTCGGTAAAATCTCCTGCTAATATATGCTTTCTAGCTTCACGAACCAACCATAAATAGAACCCTAGATTATGAATGGAAGCAATTTGCTTTCCTAACAATTCTTTTGCAGCAAATAAATGACGTAAATATGCTTTAGAATATAGTGTATCTACATATGTTATTCCCATTTCATCAATGGCAGAAAAATCATCTTCCCACTTTTTATTTTTTATATTTATAGAGCCGTGTGCTGTAAAAAGCATTCCGTTTCTAGCATTTCTTGTTGGCATTACACAATCGAACATGTCAATACCTAACGCAATATTTTCTAAAATATTTATAGGTGTTCCAACTCCCATTAAATAACGTGGTTTGTCTTCTGGTAAAATTGCGGTTACAACTTCAGTCATTTCATACATTTCTTCTGCAGGTTCTCCAACGGAAAGACCACCAATTGCATTTCCTTCAGCCCCAACTGAAGCAATAAATTCGGCAGATTGTTTTCTTAAATCTTTATAAGTACTTCCTTGAACAATTGGAAAAAATGTTTGACTATAATCGTATTTAAAAGGTGTTTTCTCTAAATGGGTAATACAGCGTTTTAACCATCTATGTGTCATATGCATAGAACGTTTTGCATAATTATAATCGCAAGGGTAGGGCGTACATTCGTCGAAAGCCATAATAATATCTGCACCAATACTACGTTGAATTTCCATTACATTTTCAGGTGTAAACGTATGGTAAGAACCGTCTATATGACTTTTAAACTTTACGCCTTCTTCTTTTATTTTTCTCCTCCCGGATAATGAATAAACTTGGTAACCGCCACTATCGGTTAAAATATTTCGATCCCAGTTCATAAATTTATGTAGACCTCCAGCTTGTTCTAAAATTTTAGTTTTCGGGCGTAAATATAAATGGTATGTATTTCCTAAAATAACATCAGGATTTATCTCGTCTTTAAGCTCGGTTTGGTGAACACCTTTTACCGTTCCAACAGTCCCAACAGGCATAAAAATTGGAGTTTCAATAGTACCGTGATCGGTTGTTATAATACCTGCTCTAGCTTTGCTTTGAGCGTCTTTCTTTTTTAATTCAAATTGCATAGTCGGCAAAGATAGTTATAAAGTTGAAAGGTTTAAAAGTTTAAAAGTTTTATTTTAACTAGGTTCAAGCCAATAACCATTTGTAATAATTATCTTCTTCTTTTGCTATTTGGTTTAAAACGTGTGTTGTTTTTAGGAATAAATTTAGGTTTTTTAGGGAAAGAAGTTTTCTTGTTTGAAGTGTTTTTTGAAGCTTCTTCTGTTTTAGAGGATGCTGCAACCATTTT
This sequence comes from uncultured Flavobacteriaceae bacterium, assembly GCA_965367745.1. Classification (GTDB taxonomy): domain Bacteria; phylum Bacteroidota; class Bacteroidia; order Flavobacteriales; family Flavobacteriaceae; genus Lutibacter. The sequence goes on from CBDUKG010000129.1 coordinate 4,219, forward strand.
GATGATTATCTGCATTTCTTCTTCGGATAATTCGCGCCAAGTGCCTTCTGCTAATTTGGCCAAATTAACATTCATAATTCTGGTGCGCACCAATTTTGTAACTTCATAATTAAGATATTCGCACATACGTCTAATTTGTCTGTTAAGACCTTGTGTTAAAATAATTTTGAAGCTGTTTTTAGAAACTTGTTCAACTAAACATTTTTTTGTTACTGTTCCTAATATAGGAATTCCATTACCCATTTTTTGAATAAAATCGGGTGTAATAGGTTGGTTTACTGAAACTAGATATTCCTTTTGGTGGTTGTTTCCTGCTCTAAGAATTTTATTTACAATATCTCCATCGTTGGTTAAAAAAATTAAGCCTTGAGACGGTTTGTCTAAACGACCAATAGGAAACAGCCTTTCTGTATGATTTATAGCTCTTACAATATTATTTCGTTCTTTAGAATCGGTAGTGCAAACAACACCAACAGGTTTGTTATAAGCAATATAAAGCGTTTTTGGTTTTGATTTTAAAAGTTGCCCATTAATTTTAACAATATCTCCATCAAATACGCGATTTCCTAATTGTGTAGGTTTGCCGTTTATGGTAACCTTACCATCAACAATTAGTTTTTCAGCTTCTCTTCTGGAACAAATTCCAGTACTGCTAATGTATTTATTTAAGTTTATTGAGTTTTGGTTTGCGTTTTCCATCGAACTAATTTTCAATGTGCGAAGTT
>CBDUKG010000130.1:0-4941 GCA_965367745.1 uncultured Flavobacteriaceae bacterium
TGACTTTGAAATTGTTTCAATTACAAAAAAGAAAGGTAAAGAATATGCTCCAAAATTATTCGATTTAACTGGTTTACAGGTATATTGTAATAATAAATTTGGTTTTTCAGCTGATGAAACTTTAAAAATTGTTCAGAAATTGTATGAACAAAAAGTAGTTACCTATCCAAGAGTTGATACTACTTTTTTACCAAATGATGTATATCCTAAAATTCCTTCAATTTTAAAAAACTTAACTAATTACAAAACTTTTACGGAACCTTTATTGACTAAAAAAATAAAGAAATCGTCAAGAGTTTTTGATGATAAAAAAGTAACTGATCACCACGCAATAATACCTACAGGTGTGCAAATAAACTTGCAATACAACCAAAAACAGGTTTATGATATCATTACCAAACGTTTTATTGCCGTTTTTTATGATGAATGTGCTGTTTCAAATACAACCGTTACTGGAAAAGCAGCTACTGTTTCTTTTAAAACTACAGGAAAAGAAATTTTAAAAAAAGGATGGAGAGTTGTGTTTGAATCTCCTGAAACAACTAAAAAAGAAACTGGTATTTTACCAACATTTATTAAGGGTGAAAAAGGACCTCACCAACCTTCTTTTTTAGAAAAAGAAACTAAACCTCCAAAACATTTTTCAGAAGCTACGCTTTTACGGTCTATGGAAACTGCTGGAAAACAAGTAGATGATGACGATTTACGAGAATTAATGAAAGAAAACGGAATTGGAAGACCATCTACCCGTGCAAATATTATTGAGACACTTTTTAAACGTAAATATATTGTTCGAAATAAAAAACAATTGTTGCCAACTGCTACAGGAATTAAACTAATTGATACCATTCAAAACGAATTATTGAAATCGGCAGAACTCACAGGAAGATGGGAAAAAAGATTGAAAGAAATTGAGCAAGGAACTTTTAACGCCGGAACTTTCATAAAAAATATGAAAAAAATGGTTGATAATTTGGTGTATGAAGTTCGTTCTGAAAAAGTAAGAGCTAATATCTCAGCTGTATCAACCTCGAAAAAAACTACTTCTACTCCAAATAGTAAAACACTAAAAAGCACCAAAGGAATTACTGCTGAAAAATGCCCGAAATGTAATGTTGGAACTCTTTTAAAAGGCTCTACTGCTTATGGCTGTAGCAATTATAAAAATGGCTGCGATTTAAAACTTCCATTTAATTATTTAGATAAAAAAATATCTGAAAATCAATATATAAGATTACTAAAAAAAGGCTGTACGGTAAATTTAAAAGGATTTAAAACTGAAAAAGGTACTGTTGAAGGTCTGATTCGTTTTGATGAAAATTTTAAATTGAAATTGGAGGAAAAGAATACTTCTGCTTCAAAAAATGAGGCTCCTACTTCTTCAGGAATAACAGCTAATAAGATTAGTTGTCCTAAATGTAAAAAAGGTACTATTTTAAAAGGAAAATCAGCTTACGGTTGTAGCGAGTACAAAAATGGTTGCGATTTTATTTATAGTTTTGATGACATCAGAAAAAAAGCTGCAGGACAAATACTTTCCAAAGAATTGGTTTACACTATTTTGAATGGAAAACACTAAACATCAACATTTTGCAATTTACAAACCAGATGGTTTTTTGAGTCAGTTTGTAAATAATGAACAACGAAAAAATAAAAAGAAGTTGTTAGGTGAGTTTTTTGACTTTCCTGAAAATATAATGGCAATTGGAAGATTAGATGAAAAATCTGAAGGCTTGTTGCTACTTACAACCGATGGCAAAACCAGTGAATTGGTTAGAAGTAAAAAGATAGAAAAAGAATATTTTGTTCAAGTTGATGGTATAATCTCTACAAAAGCAATTGAAATGCTAAAAACGGGTGTCGAAATTACTATTGAAACTGGAAATTATACAACAATTCCTTGTGAAGCTTTTTGCTTAAAAGAAACTCCAACACTTCCAAAAAGAAATAAAAAAATTAGAGACGACCGTCATGGTCCAACAAGTTGGATTTCCATTATTTTAACCGAAGGGAAATTTCGGCAAGTACGAAAAATGACTGCAGCTGTCGGGTTTCCAACTTTACGTTTGGTTAGAGTAAGAATTGGTGAGTTTAAAATTCAAACTATGATTCCTGGTGAGGTTCGAAGTGTAAAACTTTAAATATTTTCGCTTATTATTTCGTTAAAATCCTGTTAAACAAAACACTCTTTAAAAAATATTGAAAAATATCCCTATCTTGTTATTCCAAACTAACTACTAATTTCAAAAAAATGATTACACTTCAAATAAATGGAGAAAAACATATAATAGATGTTTCTCCTGAAATGCCTTTACTTTGGGCAATTAGAGATATAATTGGACTTACAGGGACAAAATATGGTTGCGGAATAGGTGTTTGCGGCTCTTGTAAAGTACTCTTAGACAACTCTCCTGTACAATCTTGTATGATTCCTGTAACTGCTGCTGAAGGTAAAAACATTACAACTATTGAAGGTGCATCTAAAAATTTACAGTTATTGCAAAACTCTTGGGAGGAATTAAATGTACCTCAATGTGGATTTTGCCAACCAGGACAATTAATTGCAGCTACAGCTTTGTTAGATAAAAATGAGGATCCAACCGATGAAGATATTGATGAAGCAATGATTGGAAATATTTGCAGATGCGGAACTTACCAACGTATAAGAAAGGCAATTCACAGAACTGTTGAACTAAAAAAACAAAGCTAATTATGAAGTCTATAAAAAATATAAGTCGTAGAAGTTTTGTTAAAAGTATTGGTTTAGCCTCTGGAGGATTAATTTTAGCATGCAATACTTCAGTATTTTCAGAAAAAGAAAAAGCTCCTGAAAATTTAATCAATTTTAATCCAAACTTATTTGTACAACTAAATTCTGATGGAAGTGTAATTTTGATTGCCTCTCGTTCAGAAATGGGAAATGGCGTTAGAACTTCATTGCCTTCAGTTATTGCTGATGAAATGGAAGCAGATTGGTCCAAAATAACCGTTCAACAAGCGGTTGGAGATAAAAAATATGGTGATCAAAATACCGATGGTTCTCGAAGTATTCGTTATTTATATGAACCAATGCGAAAAATGGGTGCCATTGCAAAAGCCATGTTAATTGCGGCTGCTGCTCAAAAATGGGAAGTTCCAGCATCGGAATGTTTAGCCGAGAATCATTTTATAGTGCATACAAGTGGAAAAAAAATTGGTTTTGGAGATTTGGTTGAAATTGCTAAAACATTGGAAATACCTTCAGATGAAAATTTAACATATAAAGATCCTAAAGATTTTAAATACATTGGAAAAAATTTAAAAGGAGTTGATGTTACAGCATATGCTAACGGAAGTGCTATTTTTGGTTTAGACAAACGTTTGCCAAATATGAAATTTGTGGCAATTGCACGTTGCCCTGTTACATTTGGAACCGTAAAATCTTTTGATAAAACAAGAGCTTTAATAATTCCTGGAGTAATAGATGTTATAGAAATTCCTAGAATTAAAAAACCTTTTGGCGCACTTGGTGGTGTTGCCGTAATTGCAACTAATACTTGGGCTGCCTTTAAAGGAAAAGAAGCCTTAAAAATAGATTGGGATTTTGGTGATAATAACGTTTATGATTCAGAAAAATATATGAATCAGATAACTGAAAATGTTCACCAACCAGGAAAAGTTGGAAAAGACACTGGAAACATAAATAAGGCTTTTAAAAATGCTGATAAAACTATTGAAAGTACTTTTCAATTGCCCCATTTAGCACACGCTCCTATGGAAGTTCCAAATGCAGTTGCTTGGGTTCAAGGTGATACTTGCGAAGTTTGGGCGCCAACACAAGATCCTCAATCTGCAAGAAAAGAAGTAACTGATTATTTAGAAACTACTGAAGACAAAGTAACTATTAATGTTACTTTTTTAGGTGGTGGTTTTGGAAGAAAATCGAAACCAGATTATGTTGTTGAGGCAGTAATTGCTTCAAAAGCAATAAACGCACCAGTTCAAGTTGTTTGGTCACGTGAAGATGATATTAAACACGGTTACTTTCATACCGTAAGTGCACAATATTTAAAAGCATCATTAGATGAAAATGGAAAAGTAACAGGTTGGTTGCATCGTTTTGCACTGCCTTCAATAGTTTCAACATTTCAATCTGGAGTTGATTATGCTGCTGGTTTTGAAATTTCAAGTGCTGCCAATGTTCCTTTTGATATTGAAAATTTAAAAGTTGAAGTTGGACAAGCACCAGCGCATGTGAGAATTGGATGGTTGCGTTCTGTTATTAATATTCCTCACGGATTTTCAATCAATGTTTTTGCAGATGAATTGGCGCATGCCGCAAATAAAGACCCTTTAGAATTTCGCCTAAATTTAATTGGAAATGATCGTATTGAAGACACAAACGATCCGATAAAATATGATACCGCACGACTTAAAAATGTGTTAAAACTAGCTGCTAAAAATGCTGATTGGGGAAAACAATTACCCGAAGGTCACGCATATGGTTTGGCCGTTCATTATAGTTTTTACTCCTATGTTGCATCTGTAGTTGAAGTTTCTATGAAAAATAACAAGGTTAAAGTTCATAACGTATATACCGTAATTGACTGTGGAACTGTGGTTAATAAAAATACCGTAACTGCTCAAATGGAAGGTGCTGCTATTTTTGGAATGCAACTAGCTTATTATGGAAAAATTACAGCTAAAAATGGAGCAATTGAACAAAATAATTATAACGATTATAAAATGATTCGGATGAACGAAATACCTAAAGTTCATGTAGAAATTGTTAAAAGTACAGAAAAACCAACAGGTGTAGGTGAACCGGGCGTTCCTGTTATTGCTCCTGCAATTGTAAATGCTATTTTTAAATTAACTGGAAAACGTTATTATAATTTACCTTTAAGTGATTATGATTTGGTTTAAAATAAGTTGGTTATATGTTACTAAAAATACAAAATT
>CBDUKG010000131.1:0-4776 GCA_965367745.1 uncultured Flavobacteriaceae bacterium
ATGCAAAAGTTGCATATGTAGATGATATGGGCGATGCTTTTGAAGAATTTGAAGTATACCACAATAAATTGAAACAATGGATGGACGCAACTGGCGAAACGGACATCAGTAAGAGTCCGTATGCAGGAGCAACTGCCCCAGAAATTAATTGGGAGAAGCGTGTAGAAATGCAAGCTTTGGTTCAAAAATATACAACACATTCTATTAGTTCAACAATAAATTTAGCGGCAGACGTTCCTGTGGATTTGGTTGGTAATATTTATATTGAATCTTGGAAAAAAGGATTAAAAGGAATTACTGTTTATAGAGATGGTTCTAGAAGCGGAATTTTAGTAGCAAATGATGCGAAAAAAGAAAAGAAAGATGGAGAATGTTATGCAGAAACTATTTTTCCAAAACGTCCTAAAACTATTAAAGCAAAAGTAGTTCGTTTTCAAAACGATTACGATAAATGGGTAGCTGTTGTTGGTTTAATTAATAACAGACCTTATGAAGTATTTACAGGTAAATTAGAAGATGCATTTTTGTTACCAACGTGGTTAGAAGAAGGTTGGGTTATTAAAAATAAAGATGAAAAAGGGGCTTCTCGTTACGATTTCCAATTTGAAGATAAACAAGGTTATAAGGTTACAATGGAAGGATTGTCTAGAACTTTTGATAAAGAATATTGGAATTATGCTAAATTAATTTCAGGTGTACTTCGTCACGGAATGCCAATACCATATGTGGTTGATTTAATTAATAACCTAAATATGTATGATGAAAATATTAATACTTGGAAAAATGGTATTGCGCGTACTTTAAAGCAATTTGTTGAAGATGGTACACAAGCAGTTGATAAAAAGTGTCCAGAATGTGGAGATCCAGATGGATTAATTTATGAAGAAGGATGTTTAAAATGTAAAAATTGTGGACATACTAAGTGCGGATAAATTTTTAAATTAATGTTAAACAGGAGAAACGCCAACAAAATTTTATATATTGTTGGTGTTTTTTTATGAATCCAATAGACCAATTTTTTTACAATCAGATTGAACCTTATCAATCAATTATGCTCTACCTAAGAAGTGTAATACTAAAAGTTGTTCCTCAAATTGAAGAAAAGTACAGTTATAAAATACCTTTCTTTTGTATTAACAAAAAACCTGTATTATATTTAAACGTTTTAAAAGGTACCGATTTTGTAGATGTTGCTATTGTTCATGGTATTATTTTAGAAGAAAAATATCCACAACTTAAAAATCACAATAACAGAAAGCAAGTACGTTCACTTCAAGTAAAATCTTTAGAAAATTTTGATGAATTAATGTTTTCGCAACTTTTAAAAGACGCAGTTATTTCAGTTGAAAATAGTAAAAGAGCGTGGTTTGTTTAAGCCACTATCCAATTTTATGAATAATAGGATTAAATGCTTTAGATGAAACTAATATTTTATCTCCAATAATTAGTTGTTCACCTTCGCTTTCATCTGCAACAACTTTTACTAAGTCTTTTCCAATTCTAACAGTGAGTATAAATAAAAAATCTTGTTTTTCAATTTCTATGATAGTTCCAGTAAATTGAAATTTAGCATTTAATTCTTTATGGTTAAAAACCTCATTAGGAGTTCCTTGTCGTATAATTTTACCATGTTCTAATTCAAGTACTTTATCAGACATTCTAAGTATTTCAGAAATGTCATGACTAATTAAAAGCGTAGTAAGTTTGTACTCTTTATGTACAGCTAAAATGTATTGTTGTAATTTAAAACGAATTTCAGCATCTAAAGCAGAAAGTGGTTCGTCGAGCATTAAAATACTTGGTTTTTGAACCAATGCTCTTGCTAATGCAACTCGTTGTTTTTGTCCGCCAGAAAGGGTATCAGGTTTTCTGTGTTGTAATTCGCCTAATTCAATAATTTCAATTAAATGATTTACAATTGAAGAGTCTTGCCCTTTATTTAATGCAAATAATAAATTTTCCTTTACATTCATATTAGGAAATAGCGCATAATCTTGAAAAACAAATCCAACTTTTCTTTTTTGGGCCTTTAAATTAATTTTAGTTGCAGTATTTAACCAAGTTTCACCATTTACTACAATTTTACCTGAATCTGGATACAATAGACCTGCTAAAATTCTAAGAATTGTGGTTTTTCCAACACCAGATTTTCCATAAAGAGTTACTAAACTCCCTTTATTTATAGTGGTGTTTATATCTAAAAGCATTTCACCCAAAGCAGCTGTTAATTTTTTTTGAATACTGATTTCAATCATTTTTTAAACTGTTTTAAGTAGCCACCATTAATTAAATAAACAGCCAATAAAATACTAAATGTTAGGGCAACTAAAATTAAGGAATACGTGTTAGCAGCGGCATAATTTAAAGATTCAACTTCATCGTAAATTGCTATTGAGGCAACTTTTGTCTTACCTGGAATATTACCACCAATCATTAAAACAACTCCAAATTCACCAATTGTATGTGCAAAGGCAAGTACAATTCCTGTTAATAAAGACGATTTTATATTAGGTAATAATACTTTAAATAATGTAGTTGTACTTGATTTTCCTAATACGTAAGACATATCTTTTAACGAACTTGATAAGTTTGTAAAGCCAGCTTGTATTGGATGCACCATAAAAGGTAAACTGTAAATTATAGATGCGACTAATAAACCTTCAAAAGAAAACACAAGTTTTAAACCCAACCAATTGTTTAGCCAACTTCCAAAAGAATTTGCAGGCGAAAAAGCGATTAGCAAATAAAAACCAATAACGGTTGGTGGCAGCACAAGTGGCATACTTACAATGGTTTCGCAAATAGGTTTTAATTTAGATTTTGTGTAGGCCAACCAATATGCTAGCGGAATAGAAATTACTAACAGTAAAACTGTAGTTATAAATGCAAGTTTAAAGGTTAATATTAACGGTTCCCAATCTATCATTCTGAAATTAGTATTTCATTCGTTTTAACCATTGCAGTTACAGCTGTTCCCAGTTCTAATTTTAATTGTTTTACTGCATTTGTAGTAATAATAGAACTAATTTTTCCAACATTGGTGTTTATAGTAAGCTTACTTAATAATTCTTTAGATTCTAAAATTTCAATAGTTCCTTTAAATTTGTTTCGTAAACTTATCTCATCTGTATTTCCTTTTCCAATAATAACTTCAGTTTCTTTAAAAACCACTGTAATTGTATTTCCAATTTTTAAGTAAGGAGCCGTTTTTGGTGTGTCTATTACAATTGCAGACATATCAATAGTACCAACTTTAATACCAATTAAAGTTAGGCTTCCAGAAATAGTAAGTTTTTCAATAGTTCCTTTTAAAATATTCATTTATAGGTTTGTTGCGTATCCAAATTTATTCAAAATAGCTGACCCTTTTTTTGAAAAGAGGAAGTTATAAAATATTTCTTTTTTTTCTGAAGAACTTGGACTGTTTTTTATAATTACAATACCTTGTTTAATAGGTGTATAAGTGTTTTCGTCTATTGCAACCCAATTCCCTTTACCTTTTACAATTGGAGATAATACAACAGATTTAGCTGTAAAGCCAATTTCTGTAGCTTTGGTAGTAATAAATTGGTTTGTTTGTGCCACACTTTCTCCATAAACTAACTTACTTTTTATACTATCAAAAATTTTATAATGATTTAAAACTTCTTCGGTAGCTATTCCATAAGGTGCTGTTTTAGGATTTGGAGAAGCAATATGTTTAATTTTTTTTTGAAGCAATAAATCTACAGAAGGTTTAATACTATCTATCATAGACCATAAAATAAGTTTTCCGTAGGCATAAATTGTTGGTTTACTTTTTGTATAACCAGTATTGTATAATTCTAAAGGATATTTCATATCAGCAGAGACAAAAATATCGTAGGGTGCTCCTTCTTTAATTTGTGCAGTTAATTTTCCAGAAGAGCTTACAATTATTTCACATTTTATACCACTTTCTTGTGTAAATACGGAACTAACTTCTTCCATCGCAAATTGCATGTTTGCTGCTGTTGCAATAGTAAGTTTAGGTTCCCTTTGTTGCTTGCATGAACCGCCTATTATTAAAATTAAAAATAAAATAATTATTGTTTTAAAAAAGCGAAATATATGCTTCATAATTATAAATATAGAATGCATTTAGAAGTGCTAATATAATGCTTCTTTTTTTTAGGTGAGTATCAATTTATCGCCAAAAAAGGGATTTTGAAATAATAAATTTTTTTTGGATATAAAATATTTAAAAATTAAATAGATTAAAATGATTTTAATCATAATTACTTAAGTTCAAATTTAGGAACTTTAAAGTACTTAAAAAATACTATTTATGAAACGTCTTGAGCCAGTATCTAAAATTATGACAAAGGAGCTTGTTACGTTATGTTTACGTGATGATTTATACAAAGCGGAAAAATTATTTAAAGAACATCATATTAGACATATACCTGTTGTTAAAAATAGGCATATTGTTGGTATGCTAAGCCTTAGCGATTTGCAGCGTATTAGTTTTTTAGATTCTTATGATGCTAATGAGATTAAAATAGACAATGCTATTTACAATATGTTAAGTATTGAACAAATAATGGTAAAAAAACCAATAATGGTAACTTCAACTATTTCTATAAAATCTGTTGTGGAAATTTTATCTGAGAACGAATTTCACGCATTACCTGTTGTTGATAATGAAATTTTAGTTGGCATTGTTACAACTACAGATATTTTAAGGTATTTATTAAAGCAATACGAATTAGAATCTGTTTAACTAGGAGATACTAAATTTTTTAAATCTGAAATTGT
>CBDUKG010000132.1:0-4728 GCA_965367745.1 uncultured Flavobacteriaceae bacterium
GATGATGGTCTAGGAGCATCAGAACTCACAATATTTCCATCAGGATCAATTAGAAGAAATCTAGGAATTCCTTTTATTTGATAATCCTTCACAAAATCTGAATTCCAATCATTATCTGCAAATAATTGAACACCTCCTAATTCTTTTTCAGCAACCATGGTTTTCCAAGCTTCGTGATCTTTAGCCTTATCTATAGAAATACTTACAAATTCAATGTTTTTCCCATGGTATGATTTTTCAACTTCTTTTAAAAATGGAATTTCTCTTTTACAAGGCCCACACCAAGTTGCCCAAACATCTACATAAACATATTTACCTTTTAAATCTTCTAGTGAAGTTGTTCCACCTTTAAAATTTTCATACCCTTCAAAATTTGGAGAAGGTTTTCCTTTGGCCAAAACAGTTAACATATATTGTTTTTCTTTATATGAACTTGCTATATAACCCGTTAAACCACTAATTTGTTTTTTTTGAGAAGCAACAAAAGCGGTATCTACAATTTTCGATTCTGCTAATAAATTTTGAAATTTAGAATTTATATCTTCAACCTTTTCATCAAACTTAGGTTTTTCTAATTGAAACATAGATTCATCTTCTAATACTGATTCTTGCAATATGGCAACTGCGGCTAAATAGTTATTTTCGGCTGCCCCATTACCAGTATAGTTTACTGTTTCATCAAATTCATTAGTATTTGCTGTAAGGTTTAAATCGAAGCCATTTTTTAAATAAACTCTAGTTTGCTCTGTTCCGTCAAATAAAACGTAAGTTCCAGGACCTACTTTTAAAGTATCAGAAAATGTTCCATCTTCATTTACTTTTATTGTTTTTATTATTTGTCTTTGCGCAACAATTAAAGAATCTGAATTTGGATTAGTAATTGTTCCAGATAAAGTTACATAATCTTTTGGGGCTTCTGGTTTACACGATATCATCAATAAAACTGCACTTACTACTATTACTATTTTTTTCATTCTTCTATTTTATTTATTAAATTTTGAGATTCCTTCTTTTAACCAAGCATGGTATTCATCTACATCTGGCGTATAACCTGCCGGATCTATTAAATTTTCTTCATTATGATCCATTAAAACATAGAATGGTTGTGCGTTTGCTTGGTATCTTATAGTTTGAAATTCGCTCCATTTTTGTCCAATATATTTTAATTTTTTTCCTGGACGTAATTTAGACTCAATCTCTTCTCCACCTTCCAATTTTCTTTTATCATCAACGTATAAAGATATTAAAACAATATCATTCTTTAAAATTGGCAATATTTTATCTTTTGCCCATACATTTTGCTCCATTTTTCTACAGTTTACACAAGCGTGTCCTGTAAAATCAATCATTACCGGTTTGTTTATTTTTTTAGCGTACGCCAATCCTAATTCATAATCATTAAAAGCAATTATATTATGTGGCGCCATTACATGTGCTCCTTCTGGTAACTCTCCATGATTACTTGCTGTAGTACCTCCACCGAGTTTTGTAAATCCTACTCCATAAGGAGATTCGCTATAATGTTGTGCTGGTGGAAATGCGCTAATTAAATTTAATGGAGCTCCCCACAATCCAGGAATCATGTAAATTGTGAACGATAATACCACTAAACCTAAACTTAGTCTTCCTACCGAAATATGTGTTAATGGAGAATCGTGAGGTAATTGTATTTTTCCGAATAAATAAAAAGCCAAAGTACCAAAAATAGCAATCCAAATGGCTAAAAATACTTCACGTTCTAGCCAATGTAATTGTAATACTAAATCTGCATTTGATAAGAATTTAAATGCTAAAGCTAACTCTAAAAATCCTAAAACAACTTTTACTGTATTCAACCAACCTCCAGATTTTGGTAATGAATTTAGCCAACCTGGAAACGCTGCAAACAAAGCAAACGGAATTGCCAAAGCTAAAGAGAAACCTAACATACCAACTATTGGGCCTATTTGACTTCCTCCCGCTGCTGCTTCTACTAATAATGTACCTACAATTGGCCCCGTACAAGAAAATGAAACAATTGCCAAGGCTAAAGCCATAAAAAAGATACCAATAACGCCACCTCTATCTGCTTGCGCATCTACTTTTGTTCCCCAAGAACTAGGTAATGTAATTTCAAAAGCTCCTAAAAATGAAACTGCAAAAACTAGTAATAGTAAAAAGAAAATAATATTAAACCACACATTTGTTGAAAGTGCATTTAAAGCATCGGCTCCAAAAACAGCACTTACAATAATTCCTAATAAAACATATATTATTACTATAGAAGCTCCATAAATTATAGCATTTTTAATTCCAGCAGCTTTACTTTTACTCTGTTTGGTAAAGAAACTTACGGTCATTGGAATCATTGGAAAAACACAAGGTGTTAACAATGCTGCAAATCCAGAAAAGAATGCAATTATAAATATTGTTAATAAACTTTTATTAGCTGATTTATCTTTCTTTTTAATCGGTGTTACAGTTTCTTTTTTATCAGCACTTTCTACTGCTACTTTTTCTCCGGGAATGGTAAATTCTATATCTACAAAAGTTGGTGGTAAACAATTAAGATCGTTACACACCATAAACTCTAATTCCCCAACAATTTTTTGTGTATTTTTTGAGAGAATTTCTATACGCTGTTTAAAGGTCGCATTATTTTTAAAGTATTTTATAACCTTATTGTCAAATGCAGGTTCTGCAGCTGAGTACCCTTCATCTTCGGTTGGTTTACCAACTAGCGAATACGCAGCTGTTTCTGTAAATATAAACGAAGTAGCTATTGGACCATCTTCAGGTACAATTTGAGAATATAAATGCCATTTATCTTCAATTGTTGCTTTAACAATTAAATCGTATTCTGTATCGGAAATTTTTTCAACTGATGTTGACCACTCAACTGGATCGTAAATTTGAGCATAACTAGCAGTAAAAATCAATAAAAGAGAAAGGAGTGAAAGTAATTTTTTCATGTTATATGATGATTTCGCTTATTTTGGGTTTTCAAAAATAATCAATATTACTTACTAAGTCGTTTATAAAACTGTTTTCCCTTATTTTTATATGTTAAATTTTTCTTAATGGATGTTGTAATTAGTTTAAAATTTGAAAAAGTAATATTTAATTTTCTTCTCTAGAGACATAACAATCGCTTTAAAAATATGTATTTTCCGTACTATTAATATGTTGAAACCATATACTTTAGGTCTTTTTTAGAAATAAATTAAAAATCCCTTTTGAAATATAAAAATTATGTTACATTTGATTTGACTATAGAAATAAATTCAACCCCAAAGACATTTTTATAGCGAAAAAGGGTTCATTTAAATGAACCCTTTTTCTTTTGCTTTTAATATTAATTCTCGGTCATCGTTATCTTTAACTTCAAACAACTTTTTTAATTGTTTTTTTCTTCTCTCTAAACCTGGCATAGACATTGGAATGATACTCGGAAGATCTTTCATTTTAGTTCCTATAGACATTTCGTACAATAATTGCCTGTCTATTTTATCGATTTTATAATCAATTGAGGCTTGTTTTCTAAATAATTCTAACACAGATTTACTATAATATGGAGATCCATCTAATAGCGTTTTTATAGCAAATACTAGCTCGTCTTTATTAACATCGTTTTTTATTAAAAAACCATCTGGATTTACATTTTTAAGTATTGCCTGTATTCTATAATTATCGTTAAATGTAGTTGCAACAACAATTTTGCATTTTGGTAGTAATTTTTTAATTGCAATGCCTAAATCTTCACCTGATAGATATTCCCCATCTGATGATGGCGGAAGAGATATGTCTAAAAAAATGATATCTATTCCACTCTTTTTTGCAGCATCTTTTATTTTTTCAATTGCTTCATCACAATTTGTAGCTATTGAAATTTCAAAATTAACTTTTGAATTTTCTGAACTGATAAATTCAAAAGCGCTTTTATATGCATCTGCAATAATTGGATGGTCGTCTATTATTAAAACTTTATATTTTGTGCTCATTATGTTCTGTTTGTGTTGGACATGTTACAAAAATGGTGGTTCCGCCATTTTTCAGGGAGTTAATTTTTATAGTTCCATCAATTTTTTCAGCCCTAGATTGCATGTTTTTTAACCCAATTCCTTTTCTTTTTCCCCTAGTATTGAAACCTTTCCCATTATCTTTTACAAGCAATTCTATATTATTATTATTTAAGCTAATTTTAATTTCTACATAAGTAGCGTCTGCATATTTAATTATATTTTGCAATGCTTCTTGCAATATGCGGTATAAATTAATTTTTATGTCATCATTTATAGTATCCCAATAAATAGCTTCCTCGCAATAATATTGATATTTAAAGCTTTCTAAGTTACTTCTTTTTTCAATTAAATCTTTAATAATTTTTGAAAAATCGTCTTTAGATGACAATATTTCATTTTTTAATTCGTGTGAAATAGTTCTAATTTCTTTTTCAATAATTTGAAGTTCATCAATATAATATTTATGCTTTTCTATGGTGTCTTTATCTCCATTAATATTTAAAAAACCTAAGCCCAATCTAGTTCCAAAAATTTTACTTAACACTCCATCATGCAAATCTTCTGAAATTCTATGCCGTTCTTTTAACCTTCCTTCTTCTAATTTAGTTTGTTGTTTTATCATTAAAGATAAAATTTCTTGATTAGATTTTTGCTGTTCTTGATCGAACATTAATTCTTTATTTCTTGCTCTTTGTACTCCAGTAATATAAGCAAAAGACAAGAATAT
>CBDUKG010000133.1:0-4701 GCA_965367745.1 uncultured Flavobacteriaceae bacterium
TAACAATTAATCAAACAAGTATGGAAAAAGAACAGTTTTATTATGATAATAAAATAGTTAAAATGTTTCTTTGGGCTACAATTCTATGGGGAATTGTAGGAATGTTAGTAGGGCTTTTAGTAGCACTTCTTTTTGTTTTCCCGGGATTATTAGAATTTACAGGTTCAGATAATGCAATTTCTTGGTTAAGTTTTGGTCGTTTACGTCCATTACATACCAATGCAGTAATTTTTGCCTTTGTAGGTAATGGTATTTTCTTAGGAATTTATTATTCAACTCAAAGATTACTTAAAACAAGAATGTTTAACGATGTTTTAAGTAGAATGCATTTTTGGGGTTGGCAAGCTATTATTGTTGCTGCTGCAATTACATTGCCTTTAGGTTTAACTTCATCTAAAGAATATGCAGAGTTAGAATGGCCAATAGATATTGCTGTTGTTTTAATTTGGGTGGTATTTGCAATTAACTTATTTGGTACTATTTTAAAAAGAAGGCAAAGACATATTTATGTTGCAATTTGGTTTTATATTGCAACTGTAATTACCATTGCTGTTCTTTATATATTTAATAATTTAGAAATGCCAGTTTCTGCATTTAAAAGTTACTCAGTGTATTCTGGAGTACAAGATGCGCTGGTTCAATGGTGGTATGGACATAATGCAGTTGCATTCTTTTTAACAACACCAGTTTTAGGTTTAATGTATTATTTTGTTCCTAAGGTAGCTAATAGACCAGTTTATTCTTATAGATTGTCTATTATTCACTTTTGGACATTAATTTTCTTATACATTTGGGCTGGACCTCACCACTTATTATATACAGCATTGCCAGAATGGGCACAAAATTTAGGAACAGTATTTTCAATAATGCTTATTTTCCCATCTTGGGGTGGAATGATAAACGGATTATTAACCTTGCGTGGAGCTTGGGATAAAGTTCGTGAAAATCCAGTATTAAAATTCTTTGTAGTTGCAATTACAGGTTATGGTATGGCAACTTTTGAAGGTCCTATGTTATCATTTAAAAATTTAAATGCTATTGGTCATTACACGGACTGGATTGTTGGTCACGTGCATATTGGTGCATTAGCTTGGAATGGATTTATGATTGCTGGTATTGTATATTGGTTAGCAGAAAAATTGTGGAAAACACCTTTATATTCTAAAAAATTAGCAAATACACATTTTTGGTTAGGTACTTTAGGAATCTTATTTTATGCAATTCCGTTATATGTTGCTGGGTTTACGCAAGCATTTATGTGGAAACAATTTAATCCAGATGGAACCTTAGTATATGGTAACTTCCTAGAAACTGTTACACAAGTAATACCAATGTATGCAATGCGTGCAATTGGAGGAACGTTGTATTTAACAGGATTTATTTTATTAGCAATTAACATTATTAAAACAGCACAAGCGGGATCTGCAGTTGAAGATGAATTGGCAGAAGCTGCTCCATTGAAAAAAATTAGTGGTAGACGTGTTTCTGGAGAAGGATTCCATACTTGGTTAGAAAGAAAAACAGTATTATTTACAATTTTAACTACAGTTGCTATTTTAATAGGAGGTTTGGTAGAAATTGTTCCATTAATATTGGTGAAATCTAATATTCCGACTATAGAGAGTGTTAAACCTTACACACCATTAGAATTAGAAGGTAGAGATATTTATATTAGAGAAGGTTGTAACAACTGTCACTCTCAAATGATTCGTCCTTTCCGTTCAGAAGTTGAGCGTTATGGAGAATACTCAAAAGCAGGTGAGTTTGTGTATGATTTCCCATTCTTATGGGGATCACGTAGAACAGGACCAGATGTGCATAGAATTGGAGGTAAATATAATGACAATTGGCATTTTAACCATATGTTAGATCCTCGTTCTACATCACCAGGTTCTATTATGCCACGTTATTCTTGGTTAATTAGAAACGATATGAATGCTTCAAATTTGGAAAGTAAAATGGAGGGGTTAGTTTCTTTAGGTGTTCCATATACTCCAGAACGAATTAGTGGAGCTAAACAAGAATTGTTGTCACAAGCAAAAGAAATTGAAAATAATTTGAGACAAGACCCTGAGTTTGTTAAAAATTATGGTTCAAGTAATATTGAAAATAAAGAAATTGTAGCTTTAATTGCGTATTTACAACGTTTAGGTACAGATATTAAAGCAAATAAAACAGCCTTAAAATAATAACCTATGTTAAAATTTATAAAACATAATTTAGAAAGTATTGAAGGGGTTGAAATTTATCCAATAATTTCATTAGTCTTATTCTTTTTAGTTTTTTCAACAATGATCATATTTGTTTTTAAACTTCCAAAAAGAAGAATTGACAATTTAAGAAATTTACCTTTCGATAACGATACAAATACTAAAGAAAAAACAGATGAATAAAAATTCAGAAAACATATCGGGTTGGAAAAAGTTTATGAAATCTTTGACCAAAGCCCACGAGCTAGGAACAGAAGAAGACATTATGTTAGACCACGATTACGATGGTATAAAAGAACTAGATAATGTATTACCTCCTTGGTGGTTATACGGTTTTTATATTACCATTGCAATTAGTATTTTTTACTATGTTCAGGTTTTTTATAATTCTGAAGAATACAGTCAAGCAGAAGAATTTGCTACTGAAATAGCTGAAGGTAAAGCAGAAGTTGAAGCTTATAAAGCAGCAAATCCTCAATTATTTGACGATAGCAATATTGTAGTTTTAACGGATGATGAAAGTGTAGCCAAAGGAAAAGAATTGTTTGCTTCTAAAACTTGTACTGCTTGTCATTTAGCAGACTTAGGTGGAAGTATTGGACCTAATTTAACAGATAATGTTTGGATTTTAGGGGGAGATGTTAAATCAATTTTTAATACATTAACCAACGGAGGAAGACCTGGAAAGGGAATGATTGCGTGGGAAAGTACTATTAGTAGAGAAGAGAGAATTCAATTAGCAAGTTATATTATCTCAATGCAAGGATCTCAACCGGCAAATCCGAAAGCTGCAGAAGGTGATATTATTTGGCCTGAAGAATAAAAAAAAGGAAGTTTAAAAGTTGTAGGATGGGTATTTTTAAGTATCTATAGTACTTGGTTAATTAATGCTTTTCCATATAAAACTTTCCTATTTTTAGTTAAAGAATTAATATTAATTGGGAATAGAAGTAGGTTTATAATAGTTAAAAAATAAATCAGCTTCTTTTCCCTTTTTTTGTCACTTTTGTTTCCATACAATAAATCAATTAACTATAAATTTGCTTAAAATTTTCACATAGTAGCAGTTAAAATGGATAAAGAAAACAAAGAAATATTTAGAGACTCAATTGCAACGATTGATAAAAGTGGAAAAAGAAATTTTATTTTCCCAAAAAAACCTAAAGGCAGATTTTATAATTATAGAACCATTGTTAGCTGGTTTCTTTTGGCATTTTTATTAGCGGCTCCTTTTATTAAAATTAAGGGAAATCAGTTTTTATTATTTAATATAATAGAGCGTAAATTTCATATTTTTGGTTTTCCTTT
Source organism: uncultured Flavobacteriaceae bacterium (assembly GCA_965367745.1). Classification (GTDB taxonomy): domain Bacteria; phylum Bacteroidota; class Bacteroidia; order Flavobacteriales; family Flavobacteriaceae; genus Lutibacter. The sequence goes on from CBDUKG010000133.1 coordinate 3,519, forward strand.
TTGGCCACAAGATTTTCATTTGTTGGTAATTTCAATGTTGGTAAGCGTTGTTTTTATTATTTTATTTACAGTAGTTTTTGGAAGAATATTTTGCGGATGGATGTGTCCTCAAACTATTTTTATGGAAATGGTATTTAGAAAAGTTGAATATTTAATTGAGGGAGATAGATCTAAGCAAATAAAGCTCGACAAGCAAAAATGGGATGCAGAAAAAATTAGAAAAAGAGTTTTAAAATGGATTGTGTTTTTTATAATTTCATTTATAATTTCAAATGTATTTTTAGCTTATATAATTGGTTCTGATGAAGTTTTAGCGTACATAACAGCTGGTCCATCAGATCATTTAAGTACACTAATTTATTTATTAGTTTTTACAGGTGTATTCTACTTTGTATTTGCTTGGTTTAGAGAACAAGTGTGCATTATTGTTTGTCCATATGGAAGATTACAAGGTGTTCTATTAGACAATAAATCTATAAATGTAGCATATGATTTTGTGCGAGGAGAAGGAGATTCTGGAAGAAAAAAATTACGTAAAAATGAAAATAGAGATGAACTTGGACATGGAGATTGTATTGACTGTAAACAATGCGTGCATGTGTGTCCAACAGGGATTGATATTAGAAACGGGACACAATTAGAATGTATTAATTGTACAGCTTGTATAGATGCCTGCGACGAAATTATGGATAAATCTGGCTTCGATAGAGGATTAATTCGTTATGCTTCTGAAGATAATATAGAGAAAAAAGAAAAATTTAAATTCAATGCACGTTTAATTGCTTATTCTGCTATTTTAGCCATATTAATCGGAGTTTTAGTAACAATGTTATTTTTAAGAAATGATATTGAAGCTACAATTTTAAGATTACCAGGACAAACATTTCAAAGTACAGCAACAACAATTAAAAATGTTTATACTGTAAAGTTAATTAATAAAACTTCAGAAGATGTTGAGGATATAGATATTAAATTAATATCACATCCTGGTACTGTTGATCTGGTAGGAGGTAAAATTAGTATTAAAAAGCAAGGTTTAAAAGGAGGGACTCTATTTATTGAAATTAATAAAAAAGACTTAAATTCGTCCAAAGAAAAATTGGAAATTGGTATCTATTCTAAAGGAATATTAATTGAAACTACCACAACTAATTTTACAGGACCATTAATAATTAAGTAATTA
>CBDUKG010000134.1:0-4523 GCA_965367745.1 uncultured Flavobacteriaceae bacterium
ATGTGTTCTATACATTGTTATTTTTTTATAAGAAAGTGCAAATTTAATGATTTACAGCATAGTTTATACACATATCAAACTTTTTTTGGGCGTTCCATTTGTAAAAACAAATGTCAGGCTCTCAGTACTCGCTTTTTTTAACCCTTTTTTGATTTAAAAAAGAGCTCAAACAACTACCTCCATCCTTAACGTAGTTTCATATTCTCTTAAACTTTATGTTAAAAATTGGTAATTTAGGCTTAGATTGTAACATTCATAACCTTTAAAATAAATTAAACAGTTATTTTATTTGTAAGTTTGCGAGCTATGCAGAAGGGTATTAAACCTAATACAAAATTTAATGAGTTATAAGCACTTAACAGAAGTAATTAAAGAAAATTCAAAGCTTTTTTCTACAAAAAATGCTATTTTCTATAAAAATATTGAAACTAAAAATTGGGATGGAATTTCTTGGGAAAACTTCTATAGCCAAATTCAGAATGTTTCTAAAGCATTGATTAACTTCGGAATAAAAGAGCAACAAAACGTTGCTATTTTTGCGCAAAATATGACAGAATGGATAATTGCAGATATTGCAATTATGAACACAAGAGCTGTAACAGTTCCAATTTACGCAACCAATTCTGCAAAAGAAACTGAATACATTATAAATGATGCTGAAATTAGTGTAATTTTTGTTGGAGATCAAGAGGAGTTTGACAAAGCTGAAGAGATTTCAAAAACGAATAAATACTTAAAATTAATTATTTCCTTAACTGAAACTGTCGATTTTAGAAATCACAAAAATGCTATTTATTTATCAGACTTTGTAAATGCTGAATTTCCAAAAAGTATTGATACAGAACTGGAAAAACGTTTTTTTGAACACCAATTAGACGATTTGGCAAGTATTATTTACACTTCAGGGACTACGGGCGAACCAAAAGGTGTTATGTTAGATCATAACAATTTTGCAGCTTCATTAAAAGCACACGAAGATGAATTAGATGTAAATGTAAATGATACTTCATTAAGTTTTTTACCCTTAAGTCATATTTACGAGCGTAGTTGGGTGTTTTTCTGTATTCAATCAGGAATCCAAGTATATTTTAATCAAGATCCAAAAGAAATTGCAGAAGTTTTAAAAGAAGTGAAACCAACTTTAATGTGCACGGTTCCGAGAATTTTTGAAAAAATATTTGCAGCTATTCAAGATAAAAGAAAAGAAGCTTCGCCAACTAAAATGAAATTAGCTAGTTGGGCTTTAGGTATAGGAAATGATTATAATAACAAGCATAAACGTATAGATAAAAAAGTTCCTTTATCATTAAAGTTAAAGCACAAAATTGCTGATAAATTAGTGTTGAGCAAATTACGTGGAGTTTTTGGCGGAAATATTAAATTTATGCCTTGTGGAGGTGCGCCTTTGGCAGCCGATATGGTTTCGTTTTTTCATTCATTTGGCTTAAATATTAAGTGTGGCTATGGTTTAACTGAAACTACTGCAACAGTTTCATTATTTGGAAATCAACATTTCGAATTTAATTCTGCAGGTAAAGCCATTGCCGGAACTGAAATTAAAATAGGTGCTAACAACGAGATTTTAGTAAAAGGCCCAGGAGTTATGAAAGGTTATTATAAAAAACCTGAAGCAACTGCCGAAGTTTTTACAGAAGATGGATGGTTTAAAACAGGTGATGCTGGAAAAATGGACGCTGCAGGTAATTTAGTAATTACCGATAGAATTAAAGATTTAATGAAAACTTCAGGAGGAAAATATATTGCTCCGCAAAAACTGGAAACAGCCTTAGTTAACGATTCATTTATTGAACAAATTGCAGTAATTGGAGATCAACAAAAATATGTAACAGCATTAGCTGTACCAAGTTTTGAAAACATAAAAAAGTACGCAATAGAGCATTCTATTAGCTTTAAAGATATTGAAGAGTTGATCAATCATAATCAAATAAAAGATTTGTTTGAAAAACGATTTGAAGAATTACAAAAGGAGTTTTCTAAATTCGAAAAGATTAAAAAATTTACTTTACTACCTAAAGAATTCAGTATTGAAGCAGGAGAAATTACTGCTACATTAAAATTAAAACGAAAAGTAATTCAGAAAAAATACAAAGAACTAATTGATAAAATGTATAAAGATTAATTTAAACCCATTGGAATCAAAACTATATTTAGTACCAACACCTATCGGAAATTTAGAAGATATAACTTTTAGAGCTGTAAGAGTTTTAAAAGAAGTTGATTTAATTTTAGCTGAAGACACACGTACCAGCGGAAAATTACTAAAGCATTTTGAAATTTCTACACATATGCACAGTCATCATATGCACAACGAGCATAAAACGGTTGATAACATAGTAAAACGAATTCAAAATGGAGAATCCGTTGCTTTAATCTCCGATGCTGGAACTCCTGCAATTTCTGATCCTGGATTTTTATTAACGAGAGCATGTATAGAAAATGGTGTTGAAATAGAATGTTTACCTGGTGCAACAGCATTTGTGCCTGCACTTGTAAATAGTGGTTTGCCAAACGATAAATTTGTTTTTGAAGGATTTTTACCAGTTAAAAAAGGTAGACAAACTCGCTTAACTTTTTTAGCCGAAGAAACCAGAACCATTATTTTTTACGAATCGCCCCATAAACTATTAAAAACCTTAACTCATTTTGCTGAATATTTTGGTGAAGACAGACCAATTTCAGTTTCTCGTGAGCTCACAAAATTATACGAAGAAACCGTTAGAGGTTCTGTTTCAGAATTAATTCAACACTTTACAACTAAAGCTCCAAAAGGTGAGTTTGTTATTGTAGTTGGTGGTAAAAAATAGTGTAAACAACTCAGAACAATATTTATGACTCCAATAATTACCTTTATAGCGTTAAGCGGTTTAGTTTTTTATATATGGAAACGTAAAAGTAAATCTGATTGGATTCTACCAACAAAACCATTTTCAAATGAATGGAGAATAATTTTAATACAAAAAGTAGCTTTTTACAACGCGCTGTCTACGGAAGAAAAAAATAGATTTGAATTTAAAGTTCAAGAATTTTTATTGAATTGCAGAATTACAGGTATAGAAACTACCGCAGAAACTACTGATAAAATTCTGGTTGCTTCAAGTGCTATAATTCCAATTTTCGGATTTACTAATTGGAAATATTCCAATATAAACGAAGTATTAATTTACCCTAATTCATTTAATAAAGAATTTGAAACTGAGGGTGAAAACCGACAAATTTTAGGAATGGTTGGCACAGGTTATATGGATGGTATTATGATACTTTCGCAACAAGCATTACAACATGGGTTTAAAAATGAATCAGATAAAAAGAATACAGCTATTCATGAATTTGTTCATTTAATAGATAAAACTGGAGGCGTAATTGATGGTATTCCTTCATTATTATTAGAGAAACAATATTCAATTCCTTGGATTGATTTAATTAACAAAAAGATCGATGAAATTTATGAAGGTAAATCGGACATCAATCCTTACGGTGGCACAAACAAAGCGGAATTTTTCTCAGTAATTAGTGAATACTTTTTTGAACGCCCTAAACTACTTCAACGTAAACATCCTGAATTATATGATATGCTTGAAAAAATATTTAATCAAGATATGTCTGATCGAAATTTAAATACAACAAAAACCAAAATTAGCAGAAACAGCCCATGCCTTTGTAATAGCGGTAAAAAGTTTAAAAAATGTTGTGGTAAAGTTCATTATAATTGATATCCTAAAAAGATTCAAAAGGAGTGTTTATTATTTTACTTTGATATTATTTTAGTGTTAACTCTACAAGCACTGGGAAATGATCTGATGGATATTTTAAATCTATTGAACTCGTTAAAACACCATATTTTTCTACACTAATTTTAAAAGATTTTGACAACAGAATATAGTCAATTCTTCTAGAAACTAACTCCTTAAATTTAAAACCGTTAAATGTTCCGTTAGAGCCAAAAACAATTTTAGCTTGGTCTCTAGAGTCACTCATGGTTTGTTTAAGATTTGCAATTAACTCACTAGTTGGTTCTACATTAAAGTCACCCATAATAATTACAGGGAAACCATCTGTATTTAAAACCGCCATTTTTTTTAAAATTAGTTGCATACCTTGCAATTGAGCTTCGTTTCCAACATGGTCTAAATGTGTATTAAACACCCATATTTTTTTATTATTTTCAAGTACTGTAAAAAGTCCATACGTGCAAATTCTTGGATACGCAGCATCCCAACCTTTTGAAATGGTATCTGGAGTTTCAGAAAGCCAAAACGTATTTTCTTCTGCAACACTTACTTTTTTTGCATTGTAAAAAATTGCTGAATATTCACCTTTATTATTACCATCTCGTCCAATACCAATAGCTTTATAATCCTTTAAAGCATCTTTTAAATCCACCATTTGGTTTGGTCTAGCTTCTTGCACTCCTAAGATATCTGGACTATAAAATAACACTTGTGAACTCAAAAAATCTTTTCTGTTTGCCCAAGCATTTTCTCCATCCGAAGCCACATCTAATC
>CBDUKG010000135.1:0-4495 GCA_965367745.1 uncultured Flavobacteriaceae bacterium
GCTACTTCAAAAAGGCTTTTAATAAATTTTGCCATACCACTATTTACTGGCGGATTTTTCTGCTTAGTACTCTATCAAAATAATTTAATTGGCTTAATTGCTCCAAGTACATTAATATTTTATGGATTGGCTTGTTTAAATGCAAGTAAATACACGTTGGGAGATATTCGGTATTTAGGAATTTTAAATATACTATTAGGGCTTATTGCCACGCAATTTGTTGGGTACGGATTGTATTTTTGGGCGCTAGGTTTTGGTGTATTCCACATTATATATGGTGCAGTATTGTATAATAAATACGATAAAAAATAAGATTGAAAAATATTTTAAAAAATATAAATAAAGCGTTTGATCATAGAATAAGATTGGGCATAATGTCGGCACTGGTTGTTAACGAGGCTGTTGATTTTAATACGCTAAAAGAAATTTTAGGGGTAACGGATGGTAATTTAGCAAGTCATATTAAAGCACTTGATAAAATGAATTATATTACTATTCACAAACAATTTATTGGAAGAAAACCGAACACAAAATACAGCGCGAGCACAACAGGAACTATTGCATTTAAAAAACACATTGAAGCTTTAGAAAATTTAATAAACAATACTTAAAAAAATTTAATTATTTACTTTGAAAAACAAAGTACTTTTAAAATCAGAAACTATGAATATGCAACAAAACAAATTTGGAAATTGGATTAAAAACTCTATTACAGCAAGAATGCTAATGATTGGTATTTTAATAATTGTACTACTAATTCCATTATCATTTATAGAAAGTCTAATCCGAGAACGTGCTAACAGACAAGAATCTGTAGTGAATGAAATAAATGAAAAATGGGGAAATGAAGTACTTCTTTATGGTCCAATATTAAAAGTACCTTATAAAACTTTTACTGAAAAATTAGTTACTAATAGTGAAACTAAAAAAGTAACAACAGAAACTATTTCGCATATAAACTTCGCATACTTCTTTCCTGAAAAATTAGCAATAAATAGCGAAATAAATCCTGAAGTTAAAAAAAGAGGTATCTATAAAACTTCGGTTTATAAAAGTGCAATAGATTTAACAGGAAATTTTACCAAACCCAACTTTAGTAGTATTGAAGTTGAAAATAAAGATGTAATGTGGGATAAAGCCACAGTAATTATAAAAACTTCAAATTTAAAAGGTATTAATAATCAAGTTGAAATTTCTGTAAATTCAAATTCTTATGCCTTTGTTCCAAAATATGAGGAGCGAACAAAAAACAATTTTATTACTACTGATATTCCATTACACAAATTAGAAACTTCCTATTTAAAAAAAGAGGAACTAAATTTAGAAACACAACCTTTTTCAATTAAATTAACGGTAAGCGGAAGTGAACAATTTAAAATTATCCCTATTGGAAAAGAAACGAATTTAAATGTTACCTCTAATTGGAAAACTGCTAATTTTATAGGTGAATTCTTGCCCTTAAATTCAGATAAAATTACTGAAAATGGTTTTGATGCTAAATGGAATGTTTTACATATAAACAGACCTTTTTCGCAGGAATATTTTAAAAATTTACCAAATTTAAATGAATATGGTTTTGGTGTAAATTTTAAAATTCCGGTTGATGAATATCAAAAAAGTGAACGTTCTGCTAAATATGGTTTTTTAGTAATTGCGCTTACTTTCTTAATTTTCTTTTTAATTCAAAGTATTAGTAAAATAAACATTCATCCATTTCAATATTTAATGATCGGCTTGGCGCTTACAATGTTTTATACATTATTAATATCAATTTCTGAACACAGTAATTTTTTAAAAGCTTATTTAATTGCAAGTATATCAGTAATAATATTGATTACTTTATATTCAAAATCAATACTAAAAACAATTAAATTTCCTTTATTTATAGGAATTTCATTAACCGCCTTGTATACTTTTATTTTTATAATAATACAATTAGAAAATTATGCGTTGCTAGTTGGAAGTATAGGTTTATTTACAATATTAGCAGCCGTTATGTATGCTTCTAGAAAAATTGATTGGAGCCTCTAAAATTTATTCAAAATTTAAATTGAGTAAAGTGTCTTTTTTGGATTCTTTACTCAATTTAATCAAAATCAATTATCATTTAAAAATGTTAAAATTTTACTCCAAAAGCTTCATTTTATTTTTATTCCTCTTAATTATTGAAGTAATAATTGCACTTTATGTTACACAACATTTTATTAGACATACTTTAGGAGATTATCTATGTGTAATTATGCTGTTCCATTTTATTAAAAGTTTTGTAAAAATAAAATCAATATATATAGCTATAACCGTGTTACTAGCAGCGTATACTATTGAAATACTACAACTTACAGCTATTTTAGATTATTTAAAGATTGAAGATACTAGTTTTATAAGAATTATATTTGGCACTACTTTTTCTGTATCAGATTTAATAGCCTATACATTGGGAGTTGTAACGGTTTTAATTATTGAAAAAGCTTAAACTTTTAATTTACGAACTAAATCTTCCAATCCATTTAATATAAGTTCGTATACCAAACGCAATTGATTTCCTAATTGTCCTTTTGGAAAGCCTTTATTATTGTACCAAACAATATAATGCTCCGGTAAATCTATTAAGTAATAGCCCTTATATTTTCCATAAGGCATTTTGGTGTTTGCCAGTTTTTCTAATTCGTGTTGCTTATTAATTTCCATCAACAAAATCTTGTAAATAGCTATACCTTTCTGTTAACTTCCCATCTTTAGTCATTCTAGCACGATGCAAAATACCATATGCATCATTATTAAAAAATGAAGGGATTACATATTTTACAAAACTATGTCCAAATCCTTCAGAAGCATCTTTTGGCAATTCACAAGGTAAATTATCTACTGCCATTACAGCAATTGCATCTTTATTTTTATAATTTGTCTCCTTTTCAGTTATTGGATCGTATCCATAAATTGGATCTGCTATTGTTGAAGCTCTTAATGTTGATGCAACTGGGCCATCAATATCACAACTAATATCCGCAACAACTTTTATATTGAAATCTTTATTTTTTGCATCTTCACGTGTAAAAATATATGGCGAACCACTTCCAAAGAAGTGACAAGCAATATACATATCTGCAACTTTTGCAAATCGCATAAAATTACTCTCATATGCTGTTGGATTATCAAAAAAATCTTGTTGGTTAATTGTTTGTCCATCTTTTCTTTTGTTATAATCTAATACATCAATTTGTACAAAAACGGGTTCTGAAAAGTTTTCATTTAAAAACTCTTTTACTGAAACTTCACGCATGCGCATTCCTTTTAACATTTCTTTCGCACCATTTCCTACTCTGCCTTTTCCAGTTAAAACCACTTTAATATTAGGTAATTTTAATTTTTGCAATTCGTGAATTAACATTAATTGATCGTGTAAATCTTCAGCTTTAGGCATTTTAAATGCATCGTATTTTAACCCGTAAGTTCTAAAACCATTATATGCACCCACTATTCCTGCATACCTTCCAAAAGCAACCAATCGTTGCCCTTTTTCATTTACTATTACTTCGTGATCATACAATTGAATATTTTTTGACAAAATGGCAAGTAATAACTTTTGATTGTATTCTTGTTTTTTAATAGTGTGTGAAAAGAAAAAATACTGTTTATTTGGTATTAAACTATCAATTGGTACTTCTTTAACACCTAACAAAACTTCACAATTTGAAACATCATCAACTACTTCAATACCCATATTTATATAGTCTTGATCAGTAAAAAAACGATTGTCAGAACTTTCAACCTTTAAACTAAGGTTTGGAAATTTTTTTAAAACTCTTTTACATTCTGTTGGAGATAAAACCACTCTTCTGTCTGGCGGGTTTTTACGTTCTTTTATAATTCCTATTTTCATTGTATAAACTGGTATAAATTTTGCTCTAATATATTACGAATTAAAAGATGAAGCAAGAAATACCAATTTAAACTATAAACTTGAAAGTAAATAGTTTTTAGTTTGATGAAATGAAATTTAAAAAAACTCCAATTGGTATACTTATGATTGTTATGAATTATATCATATAAAATTTATACATTTGCCATCTTTAAAAGAACTTGTTCTTTGACTTATTGGGGACGACTGGTTTTGACTGCAAGGTCAATTAAACTATAAGCATGTCGAGTAATGAAATAGCACTCGTAAATCTCAATTTCAACACTTTAAACGGCGAAGATAACTACGCTTTAGCTGCTTAATCCGAATTACAGTAGGATAAGGCCTCGGCACACTAGGTGTGCGAGCTAAATGTCTCTTGAAAGCCTTGGTTAGCGGCGGTCAGCTAAGAGACATCGTAAAAGTTAACATAGATTTGCTATTGTTTCGCTAGCATTTTGAAACTAAAGAAACTAAGCCTAACGTAAATTGTTTTCGGTTAGCATTAGGACAAAAATTAAAAGAAAACTAAACATGTAGAAAGTACTTTGGTTGCTTGTTTGGACCCGGGTTCGATTCCCGGCGTCTCCACTATTT
>CBDUKG010000136.1:0-4476 GCA_965367745.1 uncultured Flavobacteriaceae bacterium
TGTTTTTTAAAAATTTCTGAAATTTTTAACGCCAGAACTGTAGAAGGCACATATTTGTTTAATTCCATGGCGTTTATGGTTTGCCTACTAACACCAATCATTTCGGCAAGTTTTGCTTGTGTAATATTATGAATGGCGCGTTCTACTTTTATATTATTCTTCATAACTAATTGCCTTTTTAGATTTGTATAAAACATAATGAAAGCGCAACATAAAAAATAACAATAATGTAAACATATTGTAAATTAAAACGCTAAAAAAGCTCATGTCAAAAACAAAAAGTATCGCTAAAATAAGTACTGCATAATTTATATATGTTGCCCAAATTAAACTTTCCATTCTAATTTTTGAAATGTATTCATCTTCATCTTTAGTTTTAGAAAACGAAACCAAAACCCCTCCAAAAATTAATAATAGTGAAGCAATTTCATCTGCAATATTATTTGTACTCCATTCAAATGCTGAGTTTTTTGATAAAATCCCTTCTTCCGCTATTAAAGGAAATACTTCTATTTCCCAATTTGGAATATCAAAATCATTTAGCATTAAGATAGTTCCTAAAACTGCTCCAATTAAAAACAATACCCAACCTAGTGGTTTGTATTTGTGCGAAAATAATAAGCGTGATTTCATAATGGTAAATTTTAAATTATATTCAAATGTAAAGTATTTTTTACATATAGACAAGTATTTTTTACTATTTCGGTTTCGTAAAATTATGTATCTTTGATTTTAATAAAATTGGAATGCTTCATGAAAATTTTTAAAAAGATACTTCTATTAATGCTTGTTTTAGTAGTATTAGTAGTTATAAGCAGTCTGGTTTACTTCAACAGCTTAAAGCCTAAATATTCTGGTGAGTTAGAATTAGCGACCATTGAAAATAACACTGATGTATATTTTGATGACTATGGAATTCCGCATATTTATGCAGAAAACCAGCTAGATGCCATGGTAGCTTTAGGGTATGTACACGCTCAAGACAGGCTGTGGCAAATGGAATTAATGCGCAGAATCGCTCCTGGAAGATTATCAGAAATTTTTGGAGAAGATATGCTAAAAAGCGACAAATTTTTTGTTAGTTTAGGTATTGAAGAAGCCTCACAAAAATCGATTGAAAAGTTAGATGTAACAAGTGAAGTTTATCAATTAGCAACTGCTTATTTAGATGGTGTAAATCAATTTATGGATATGGGTGCAACTCCAATCGAGTTTACTTTAATTGGTATTGAAAAAGAACATTTTCAACTAAAAGATATTTACAATATTTTAGGCTATATGGGTTTTAGTTTTGCAATGGCACATAAAACAGATCCATTGCTTTCGGCTATAAAAGAAAAATTAGGAGCAAATTATTTAAAAGACTTAAATATTGAAATTGACCCTAAAACCACTCTTATAAAAAACTCAAAAAGTACTATTGAAAATTATACAAATATAGTAGCAAGTGTGACTGAAATTATGAAAAAGTCACCTGTTCCACCATTTATAGGAAGCAACAGTTGGGTGGTTTCAGCTAATAAAACAAATACTGGTAATGTGCTGTTTGCCAACGACCCGCACATTGAATATTCGCAACCAGGTACTTGGTACGAAGCGCATATAGTTACCCCAAATTACGAAATGTACGGGTATCATATTGCGGGTGTTCCTTTTCCGCTTTTAGGTCATAACCGCAACTATGCTTATGGTTTAACAATGTTTGAAAATGATGATATTGATTTCTATAAAGAAGAAAATCACCCTTCAGAAAAAAATAAATACAAATATAAAGATGGCTTTTTAGCATACACCACTGCAACAAAAACTATAAAAGTTAAAGATGCTGAAGCTGTTACATTTACAGTTAGAAATTCGCAGCACGGACCAATATTAAATGATGTTTTGGATAAAATTTCTCAAAGCGAGCCTATTGCTATGTCTTGGATTTACACAAAACGAGAAGGGGTTGTTTTAGATGCACTTCATACTATTTCTAGAGCAACAAACATGCAAGATGTAAAAAAAGGCGCTTCAATGATTCACGCTCCGGGTTTAAATATTATGTATGGAGATGCTAGTGGAAATGTTGCTTGGTGGGCGGCAGGGACTTTGTACAAAATAAAATCAAATTCCAACAGAAAATTTATTTTAAATGGTGCTTCTGGTGAAGACGATATTGTTGAATATTTAGATTTTAGTGAAAATCCAATGGCTGAAAATCCAACATGGAATTATGTGTATTCTGCTAATAATCAACCAGACACTATTTCGGGTATTTTGTATCCTGGTTATTATTTGCCAGAAGACAGAGCAAAAAGAATTGTCCAATTACTAGAACCAAAAAATAATTGGAACAAAGAAGCTATGTCGACCATGATTAACGATGTAACTTCTGCAGTTGCTCCAAAAATAATTCAAGAATTTGCTAAAATTATTGACTATAATTCTTTTAGTAAAAACGAACAAAGAGCAATTGATGTGCTGCAACTTTGGGATGGTTCAAATACGACTGATAATGTTGCACCAACTATTTACAATAAATGGATTTATCTGTATTTAAAAAATACCTTTAAAGATGAGCTTGGCGAGCAATTATTTACGCAACTAATGAGCACTCATTTAATAAAAAGAATTATTGCAGATTTAATAAAGAATGATACTTCAGTTTGGTGGGATAATAGTGCAACTAAAAATACTATTGAAACACGAAAAGATATTTTATCAGAATCTTTAATTGAAGCTGTAGCTTCCTTAGAAAAGCAATTAGGTAAAGATATAAAAGATTGGAATTGGGGTAAAGTACATACTTTAGAGCACGGTCATCCGTTAGGTACAATAGCTGCTTTAAAAAAGTACTTTAATGTGGGGCCTTTTCCAATAAAAGGCGCAAAAGAAGTTATTGACAATAGGGGATATGATTATAACGATTCTGGATTATATAGTGTGAATGCAGGTCCTTCAACAAGAAGAATTGTAGATTTTTCGGATATTGAAAATAGTATTAGTATCTTGCCAACAGGTCAGTCTGGAAACCCATTTAGTAAACATTATAAAGATCAAGCCGAAATGTATAACAAAGGTGAATTCAGAAAAATGAAACTAAATAAAGAAGAAATTATTAATAGTTCAACTAAATTAACTATTCAACCAAAAAATGAATAAAAGGATAACCATAAAACAAATTGCAAAAGCTCTAGGCGTTTCAATTTCAACAGTTTCAAAAGCTTTAAATGATAGTTACGAAATAAGTGACGAAACAAAAGGCAAAATTCAAGAATATGCTAAACTACACAAGTACAAGCCAAATACACTTGCGTTAAGTTTGCAAAATAAAAAAACAAAAACAATTGGTATTCTTATTCCCAATATTTTAAATTATTACTTTGCAAGAGCACTGCGTGGTATTGAAAAAGTAGCCACCGAAAAAGGGTATAGTATAATTACGTGTATTACAAACGAATCTTATGAAAAAGAAGTTGAAACTATGGAAATGCTTTCCAATGGAACAATAGACGGTTTTATTGCTTGTGTTTCGGTTGAAACTTTAAAATTAAAAAAGTTTGATCATTTTCATGATATTTTAGAAGAAGAAACTCCAATTGTGTTATACGACCGCGTGCACAAAGATATTAATTGCGATAAAGTAGTAACAGATAATATTAAAAGTGCTTATAAAGCAACACGGTTTTTAATGAAATCTGGTTGTAAAGACATTGCAATAATCTCTACTTCCGAAGGTTTAAATATTAATGAATTCAGAATAAAAGGATATTTAAAAGCACTTACAAAATATGGTGTAACGCCAAACGAAAATTTGATTCTTAAACAAGATGATGAAATTAACTTAATTGAACGTATAAACACAATGTTAGACAACAATAAAGTAGATGGTATATTTTCTGTAGATGAAGTTTCTGGAGCAATTGCAACACAAGTATTAAACAAAAGAAATGTTAAAATTCCAGATGAAGTTTCAATTGTAGGCTTTACAAATGGTATTTTATCTAGATATGGCTCTCCGCCATTAACTAGTGTTAATCGTTTTGCACATACAACAGGAGAAGTTGCTGCAACCCGTCTTATAGACAAACTTGAAGGTAGAATTAAATTTGACGATATTAAAACTGAAATTATAAAAACCAAATTGGTTGAAAGGGAATCAACAAAAAAACTTTTTATTAAGTTTTAAATAAAAATAATAATTGCTATGCTTGTTAAAATTTTTGGTAGCGCCGTTTTCGGTGTGGAAGCTACGACCATAACCGTTGAGGTAAATATAGATAAAGGAATCGGTTACCATTTAGTTGGTTTGCCAGACAATGCTATTAAAGAAAGTAGTTATAGGATTTCCGCAGCTTTAAATAATAACAAGTACAAACTACCCGGTAAAAAAATTACTATAAATATGGCTCCTGCGGATCTGCGTAAAGAAGGTTCTGCGTACGATTTAACATTAGCCATTGGTATTTTAGCTGCTTCAAATCAAATTAAACC
>CBDUKG010000137.1:0-4418 GCA_965367745.1 uncultured Flavobacteriaceae bacterium
AAAAATGTTAGATAAAGTAAAAGAATTGATTGGAGAAGTAGCTGCATTTAATGCAACCTCTAAAGATGAAATTGAAACTTTTAGAATCAAATTTTTAAGTAAAAAAGGATTGCTTAATGATTTATTCGCTGAATTTAAAAATGTAGCTCCTGCTGAAAGGAAAGAATTTGGTCAGGTATTAAATACACTTAAAAATTCAGCACAAGATAAGGTAAACCAACTAAAAGATGCTTTAGAAAACGCAAGTGAACAAGTTGGTGCGTATGGTGATTTAACACAGCCAGAAGAGCCGATTGAATTAGGTTCTCGCCATCCAATTTCTATAGTTAGAAATAAAATTATTGATGTTTTTTCTCGTATTGGTTTTACAGTTTCTGAAGGCCCAGAAATTGAAGATGATTGGCATAATTTTACGGCTTTAAATTTACCAGAATACCATCCAGCACGTGATATGCAGGATACTTTTTTTATTGAAACAAATCCAGATATATTATTACGTACACATACATCTTCTGTTCAAGTGCGTTATATGGAAAATCACAAACCGCCAATTAGAACTATTTCTCCTGGAAGAGTTTTTAGAAATGAAGATATTTCGGCACGTGCACATTGTATTTTTCATCAAGTTGAAGGTTTATATATAGATACTGATGTTTCTTTTGCCGATTTAAAACAAACCTTGCTGTATTTTACCAAAGAAATGTTTGGGAAGTCTAAAATTCGTTTACGCCCTTCTTATTTTCCGTTTACAGAGCCAAGTGCCGAAGTCGATATTTATTGGGGTTTAGAAACCGAAACAGACTATAAAATTACCAAAGGAACTGGTTGGTTAGAAATTATGGGCTGTGGAATGGTAGATCCAAATGTACTAAAGAACGCCAATATTGATCCTGACGTTTATAGCGGGTACGCTTTTGGAATGGGTATTGAACGTATTGCAATGCTATTGTATCAAATACCAGATATTAGAATGTTTTATGAAAATGATGTTCGTTTTTTAGAACAGTTTAAATCGGTAATTTAGTTTAAAAGTTAAAGTTTTACTTCGAGCTTTACAAACACTTTTTATGAAAAAAGATATTACAATACCAGCGGTAACTGACGTTTTTATGGCAGTTGTTAAAGAATATAACAACGAATTTCAATGTGAAGACTGGAATGCATATATTGTTAACAACAAAGATGTTAGCATAGAAATGGTGTTGATAGTTTCTAAAGGTTATGATGAAGATAAAATGATTGAAACTGCTGTTTTAAGACATAAAATAGAAAAATTACCTGCAAAATCCTTTGCTAAAGTTGAACTTTTACAAGAGGAAGTATTAAAACTTTCAAACTTTTTTAATGTTACTTTTTTTGAAGGCAATACTATGTTCGATAAAAAATATTTATTTGAAAAAGGTGCAATTAAAGAAGGCGCACTTAGAAATATTCCTTTGTTAAATAAACGTGGAATACTAATAAATTAACACCTAATAATAGATGAAAAAGACTTTTGTTTTTTTATTAATAAGCATTGGAATGATTACTTATGCGCAAAATATTCCAATGTATGTTGGAACTTATAATGGCGAAGATAGCAAGGGAATTTACCTTTATAATTTCAATACTAAAACGGGTGAATTAAGTAATAAAAAATTAGCGATTGAAGCTGTAAATCCTTCTTTTTTAACTTTTTCAAAAGATAAAAAATTTCTGTATGCAGTTAGTGAAAGCGACCAAGGAAGCTCTGTTAGCGCATATAAAATCAATTATAAGGGCTCACTTACTTTACTCAATCAAGTAAATAGCAAAGGTAAAGGTCCTTGCCATGTACAATTAAGTAAAAATGGAGATGAAGCTGTAGTTTCAAATTATGGTGGTGGAAATTTTGCGGTTTTTAATATAAATAAAGATGGTAGTTTGCAAGAAGCTTTTCAAGTTATTGATCACAATATTGAAACTAAAAAAGCACACACACATTCTGCTAAATTTTTAGATTCTAATTTATTTGTAGCTGATTTAGGGCGTGATTTTTTAGCACATTATATTGAAGAGGAAGGTAATTATACTTTAAAGGAAAATTATAAAATGGAAACCGGTGCTGGTCCAAGGCATTTTGAAATTTCAAAAAAAGGAAAATATATTTATGTTATTAATGAATTAAATTCTACAGTAACCACATTAAAAAAAGATAAAAACAGCTATAAAAACATTCAAAATATCAGCACTTTAAGTGACGATTTTACTGGGCATAATCAATGTGCCGACATACATTTGTCTAAAAATGAAAAGTTTTTATACGGCTCTAATAGAGGTGAAAATTCTATTGTAGTTTTTAAAAGAAATAAAAAGAATGGTACACTGCAAAAAATTCAGAATATAAGTGTGAACGGTAATTGGCCAAGAAACTTTACGCTTTCTCCAAATGGTAAATTTTTATTAGTTGCCAACAAAAAAAGTAAAAATATTAGCGTTTACAATGTGAATAAAAAAACTGGTGAATTGTCTTTTTTAAACAGCGTAAAAGCTCCAACACCTGTTTGTTTACTATTTTAATTCTTTAATTCAAAATAATAGATATTATCTGTATTGCTGTATCTAAATGAAGTTAAGTACCCTGAGCTTTCATTTATAAAAACTACTCCTAAATCATCAAAATCTGAATTAAATAACTCTAATTTTATAGGTATTCCCCAAATTTCGTTCTTTTTTTCAATTTTATAAATATTAAAACTTCCTTGCTCTCTTTCTACTTCCGAAACAAGTAATTCTCCATTTTCATTTTTATCATAAGCAACTCTAGTTATTTTTCCATTATAAATATTTGATGCAAAATAAATAGTGTTTTCATTGTAATAGGTCGGATTTATAATTTCAAATTCTGGATGAGAAATATATATAACTTTTCCTTTTTCCCATTCGTTCTTTTCATTTCTCTTAAGTTCTAACAAATGTAAACGGCCCTTTTCGTTAGTAACAAGGATCATTTTAGTGCCATCTTTTGAAATCGCTGGATAGGTATATGAAAAATCTAAACTGCAAATTGGTAATTGTACAATTTCTTTAACCTTAAAATCTATTATTTTTCCTTTATAAATTGTGAAATTATTAGTCCCCAAAGCGCTTAACTTTTTTGTGACTCCTGTAAAATAAATATCGTTATTAAAAATAGCTACTGCTCCTAAATTATATTTCTTGCCAATTTTAAACTTTTGGGATTCCGATTTTAAATTTGAATAAAAGAGCTTATAATTACTACTATTATGGTTTGATGCATAAATTAACCCTTCATTATAAAGTGTTGGGAAAATATTTCCTGTTGAATTTAACGTAAGATAGGTTTCGTATATACGAATACCATCATTTTCGCTAATTAATATTTTTTCCTGAGCTTTTAAATTTAACAAAAAGCAACATAGTACAATTGCAATTCTAATATTCATAATTTATACTTTGGAACAAAAGTAATAAAATTAAAATGTAGTTAATCGTATTGCAAAAGCCTTTACTTTCTCCCAGTTTGTGTATTCAATTTTAGTATTCTTATCGGTAGGTCCTTTTGTTATCCACATAATAAACTGAATCATTATTCTATCAAAAGGCTTGTATTTTTTATAATCTAACATTCCTGCAAAAACCTCGGTAATTGTAGGTTTCCAATCTATTGTTTTAAAAAATTTAACCACATAAGGATTCGTTTCAGGGGCGCTTTTTTCTGGTTTTCTCGCCACCAAATTCACTGAGAAAAAAGCTGTTTTTATAGTGTCTAATTCAGCTTTATTTTTGTTAATAAATGCAATTATTTCTTTATCGTGAACTCCGTATCTTATACTTGATGCGATCACCAATTTATCAAAATCTGAAATGTTGTTTGTAAAAGTATCAATGGTAAATAATTGAACATCTGCATTTTTTTCTTTTAACGTTTTTACAATTTCATTACAAATTTTTGTTGTTTGTCCGTCTACTGTTGCGTATATAATTCCAATTCGTTCACTCATAACATATGTATTATTAAAGTATCAAAATTACCTAAAAAATAGGTCTGTTCGTATGACATTTATCAATTAGCAGCGACTGCTTAAAACCTTCCTATTTACACGAAGCTGTTTCGCAAATATATAACAGTATAATTGTAAAATTTAATGGAAATTACAAAAGTCTTGGTTTTTATTTTAAATCAAAAAAAACCCATTCTTATTGAATGGGTTTTTGCTTTTTTTTAAAAGATTTTTTTAATGCTTACATAACTTTTACGTTAACTGCATTTAAACCTTTTTTACCTTCTTTAAGTTCAAATTCCACTTCATCTCCTTCTCTGATTTCATCAATCAATCCAGAAATGTGGACAAAATAATCTGTGTTTGAACCTGCTTCTGTCACAAATCCAAAACCTTTAGATTCGTTAAAAAATTTTACTGTACCTTTTTTCATTG
>CBDUKG010000138.1:0-4247 GCA_965367745.1 uncultured Flavobacteriaceae bacterium
TTGTCTTTAATTCCTGTATTTATAAAAAAGTGTAACATTTTAAGATTCACTTTTTTATTATCTTTTATATCGCGTCTGTAAAAATCTACTATATTTTTATAGCCAATTCCTAAACGTGAAGTATAGAATTCGAATTTTGGTTCTTCTTCTGAAGCGATTCTAATTCCAATATTAATTTTTTTACGAATTCCATCAGTAAGTAAATCTATTTCTTCATAATTATCTATAATTGGAAAACAATTTTTATGTCCTCCATTTATTAAACCTTGAATTTTTTTTACATATGCATCTCTTTTAAAGCCATTACATAAAATATAGGTTTTACTAGTAATTTTACCATCTCTTTTTAAGTTTTCTATAATATCAATATCAACTGCCGAAGATGTTTCTATATGAATATTATTACTTAAAGCTTCATCTAACACATGTTTAAAATGTGAACTTTTTGTACAATAACAATAGTTGTATTTACCTTTATATTTATGCTTTCGCATAGATGTTTTAAACCAATCTTTAGCTTTATTAATATTTTCGCTAATTTTTGGCAAATACGTAAACTTTAAAGGGGTTCCAAATTCTTCAGCGAGTTTCATGGTATCAATACCATGAAAGTGTAAATTTCTCTTAGCATCTACTTTAAATTCCTCTTGAGGGAAATCGAATGTTTGATTTATTAAATCAATATATTTAGTATTCATTAATTGTATTTAAGCATTAAAAATTTAATCGGAGCCTAATATAAGGCATATTTAAAATAATTGCAATGCCTATACTCTTAATACTGAATACGTGTTTTGATTATCCACACCCAGTAATTGGATGTAAATTTTAAAAATGAAGTTGGTAGAAGTTGTCGTTTTCCTTAATTTTTCGTTGTGCTTCCAAAACACATAGTAACCTAAAAACTTCTTAATAAAAAAGTTACGACCGAAAAAACAAATATTTTTCATTGTCACTAAAAAATAACGGGACAAACTTATATAAAAAAACAATACAATTTTAAAAAAAATTAATTTATCGTGTAAAAACTAATTCTTTTTCATTTGAAAGATTCGAATCAAACGCATAACCTTCTAAATTAAAACCCTTTAAACCCTCTGCGGTTTCTATATTATTGTCTAAAATATAACGCACCATTAACCCTCTAGCCTTTTTTGCAAAAAAGCTAATTATCTTTAATTTTTCACCTTTATAATCTTTAAAAACAGGCGTAATTACAGGTGCTTTTAAGAGTTTTGGATTGATTACTTTAAAGTATTCGTTACTAGCTAAATTTACAAATACTTCATCGCTTTCCATTTCAGCATTTAAGGCTTCAGTTACTTTCTTACCCCAAAACTTATATAAATTTTCTTTGCGACCAACTTTTAGTTTTGTACCCATTTCTAAACGATATGGTTGCATTAAATCTAAAGGCTTTAAAATTCCATATTGACCAGATAAAATTCGTAGTTTATTTTGAAGCTGTTCTAATTTTTCAAGTGGTAATGTGTAAGCATCTAAACCAGTGTAAACATCGCCATTAAAAGCGTAAACTGCCTGACGTGCATTTTCTAATGAAAACGGCAATTGCCAATCTTGATTTCGTTGCCAGTTTAATTCACCCAATTTTGGTGAAATACTCATTAATTCCGAAAGTTTTTTAGGGGATTTCTTTTTTAAAACTGTACTTAATTTCTCCGCTTCGTTTAAAAAAATACCTTGTGTAAATTCGGTTGTTGGAACTGCTGTTTCAAAATCTAAAGATTTTGCTGGTGATATTACTAGTTTCATAAATAATTATTTATTGTATAAAATTAGTACATTTTTTTAATACAAAGCATTGTAAAAGATGGATTTTAATAATACCTAAATAAAAATAATTTATATGGAAATAGTCCGGCGTTTAGTTTGTTTAATAATTTAAAGTAGTTTTAAAATAAATTAGAAAAGCCAATCAATTTCTTGAATGGCTTTTGCTTTATTGTCATCGTAAATTTTTCCTTGTAAAAAGAATGTGTTCCGTATTTAATTCATCATTCCAGTAGACATTTCTGGCACTAATATCAACATGTCTTTTTGTTCTCCCCAATATTCTATAGAGGAGTCAAAATTCTTCCAATCTTCATCCCAAGAACCCCATCCAAAAAGTTCGTCATAATCTTCTTTAGTTGTAGTTTCCATTTCTGGCTCATCTGCTCGTTTATAAGTATTAAAACCTGTTGCTAAAATAAACTGATTTCTATTTCCGCCACTAACTACTCTAAATAATGTTCTTGTAGTTTTCCAACCTCTTTTTTCTGCAACTTTTGATATTCTATACATAGCTCTTCTAAAATGTAAAATTTTATCTGCCTTAATATTGAAAATTGTGCGACTCACATACTTAGAAGGTGAAGTGTTTTCTGGATCAGGATCATAAGAACCATTTTTTAATGCTTCATATCTTACTTGCCCTCTATCTTTTGCAATAAACTTAGCAACATTTTGATTCCAATAATCACCTTCAGCTGATCTGTCTAAATCATAATCTGCTGGAGATTTATTTGCCTCAACACGAAGATATGATCCACTATCAGGTCCTGTTATAATTTTATACGTCATTATAGCGGTCTCTGGTGTTTTGTTAAACATGGCTGTTTTTTTTGCAGCAGCCTTTTCAAAGTCCTTTTGCATACCATCTTTTGCGGTATATTCCCAAGTATTCCAATAACTTGCATTATTGTTTCTTTGAGCATAAATAGATGAACTTAACACAAGTATCATCGAAAATAATAATAATTTTTTCATTTTAGTTAGTTTTAAATTGATAAAATATATTTGGCCTTACGCCTTATCTGAAAATCAGATATTTTAATTCTTAAAAATGAAGTGTGGGGGAGGTAAATTCTTTTAAAAATGTAATTTAAGAAGGACATTTATCCTAATACGATTTTCTAATATACATAAAATATTTTACTTTAATATTGCCCATAAACTTATTGGCCCCTTTTTAATTGTTTAAAAACTATCTAAAATTTAACGCTGAATAAATTCTTAAAACTCTACTTTCTTTGGCTTGTAGCATACCTTATAAACTTCTTAAGACATTCACATATTTTGCGAAATTGAACTCAAAAAAAAGACTTAAAAGGGCGTATGGTTAAATTATTTAATTTGTTTTTTAATTTAAAAAAAGTGAAATTCGCTTGTTCATAAATACAGTTGATTAAAACTGATTTTATTTAATAGTTATAGTTTATATAAAAAGAAAAATGGAAATAAAACAACTTATAAAAAGATCAGATTTTGACCAAAATAAAAAGCTTGTTCATGCTTTCAATCAATTAAACAAACTTCTAATTGAATTGAAAAAAAAGGACGTTCCTGATAAAATAATTGTTGTTATTAATAATGGAATAGACCAAATAAACACAGAATCGGGAACACCTAAAGATTTTATAAAACAACTAAAAAAAAAGCACTTTAGTTTTCTTAAATTAATTGAGAAGGAACTTAAACTTGTTACTAAAAATCATTATCGAAATACTTGGATGGTACTTGGAATGGCTGCATTTGGGCTTCCTCTTGGGGTTGTTTTTGGATCGAGTACTGGAAATATGGGGTTACTTGGAATAGGATTACCTATAGGAATGGTTATTGGAATGGCTGTTGGTTCTAAAATGGATAAAAAAGCATTTGATGAAGGCAGACAACTTGACCTAGAAACATAGAACTCGTATTACAATTCATAAAATTTATACTTAAAATTAAATAACGAACATGAATACTAGAATGCAAAACACACACCTATTAGCATCAGAAAAATTAATAGGTTCTGTGGTATCTATAGGAAACGATTGTGCTACTGTTAAATTAACTATTACAGAAGAAATGATTGTTGATACTTACAATCTTTCACACGGCAGTTTTGTTTTTGGACTTGCTGATTATGCTGCTATGGTTGCTATAAACGAACCAACTGTGGTTCTTGGAAAAGCGACTACAAAATTTCTAAAACCAGTTATTTTAAATGATGTAGTAACCGCAGTTGCAACAATTATAGAAACTTCTGGGAAAAAAATAAGTGTATTGGTAGTAGTAACAAATCAAAAAAAAGAATTAGTATTTGAAGGCGAATTTGTTTGTTTTGTGCTGGAAAAACACATTTTAGACAACTAATTTAGTTTAATTCTTAATTTAAAAAAGTTGAAATTCGCTTATTAAACGATAAACTTAATTAAAACTAATTTTATCTAACCGAAAAGCGTAACACCAAAAAACTGTTT
>CBDUKG010000139.1:0-4246 GCA_965367745.1 uncultured Flavobacteriaceae bacterium
ATTTACAGTATTAATTCTATTAACACCTTTCTTCTGGAAGAAAATTTAGTTAAAATTTATTTTAATAATGGACAACCACAATTTTGACAAACGTTTTCACTTATTTCGTGCATAAAAGAACAGGCACTACAAAAAATAATAGCATCTTTAGATTTATCGAATTTTTCAATGGATTTTAATTTGCCATGGTATTTTACTTTTTCTCCTATTTTGTAATAATCGTATACGGTAGCATCATCTTCAGTAACTTTTTCATGTCTTTTACCTTGCTTGTCTTCAAAGTAAACAACAAACTCAGTGCAATTTTTCTTTTTAATTATTTTTTTTTCAACTACCTCTCCCTCCCAACTTGGTTTTGGTTTTAACGAAAGTACAGAGTAAATTCCTATCAATAAAAACATTCCTCCAATAACAAAGCCTATATATAAAGCCTCTGGATTATCCATTTCATTGCTAAAAACACCATATAAATAAAAACCAATAACTGCAATTAGTGCCAATGCAAAAGCAAATTGATAACGATAATTTTTAGTGTTTTTTCTATATTTAGCAAATGCTGGATCGTTTATTTTTAAAGAATAAGCCATAAAAATTAAATTATAAAATAGTATTAACTCATTAATATGTCAGCAACTTTCTGTAAATTAACATGCTGCGAAGCAGGAATATTTAATTCTTCTATGTTTGTTAAGGTTCTATCTGTATAATAATACTTTATATACAATCCATAAAATGGCTTCTCAATTACCTTGGCCTTTTTTATTCCAGAAAGTACAAAATCCCAATTATGAAAGTACCCATTAACATATGCGTAATTTTTTCCAATTAATATGTTTCCATCATTCCTACTGTTTTGTTGTTTGTAATAAAATGGCATTCCAAAAGCAAAAAGTGCAATAAAGGCAATTAACCCAAGCATTATAAAAAACATAGCTGCTTTTCCTTCCTCTATAAAAATAATAAATCCTCCAAATATTATAATAATTAAAACTGTTGTTATTATAAAAATACCCATATTTTTTGCTCTTTCATTCTGAAAAAGAAAGTTAACATACTGCTTTTTTTCTTCAGAACTAAGTGTCCAACTCGCAATTAAATTTCCCCCCGTTATTAAAGATTGTAATTTTTTTTCACGACTTCTAAACATAAATGCAATTACGATAGACGATACAAACAAGAAAAATGAAATAAACGCAATAGCAGGATGTATTGGTAAAATATCTAAATCCATAAATGCTAAAACTACTATAAATGCAAAAAAGGCTGTTGCATACCAGAATTTTTTTACAATGCTACTTTGGCTATTTTGTATTTCTATTTTTTTATTGATCTTATCGATTTCTTTAGTTTCTAATCTAGAAATGTTATTAGAGTCTGAAGTCCTTGCAACAGGTTTTGGTGTTTCTTTTTCTTTTGCAATATATTCAATCTTTACACCACAACCTGTGCAAAATTTTGAACCTTCATTTAATTTTTGACCACAATTTGTACAGAATTTCATGTGTTTAGTTTTTTAATTTTATAAGATACCAACTACTTTTTGTAAGCGTACTAAAGAATACTAGCTTCTTTTCTTCTTCATAAAAGTGTAATTCAAAATCGCCTTCAACACCTCTTAGTTTTACAATTGCTTGATAATTATTTGAACCAAAAGGTGTTATTTTGGCTTCAAACAATCCATTTTCATCTTTTCCAATAACCACTTCTCCTTTTTCCTTGAAAAGAACAACTACTTCTTTATCTCCTAAAACAACTCCTGTTGGATCGTGCCATCTTCCCTCTAGTTTTGCTAATTGCTCAATTGGTGAAAAAGACTTTTCTGTAGAATCTACGTCCTCTAAAAAAGATTTTCCAATAAAAAAAACAATTGCTAAAACTACCAATACTAAGAGTGCAATAAAAAGCCGCTTACCTTTATTTGGTTGGTTTAAACTTTCTTCAACAAGATTTACCTCTTCATTATTTGTGTTATTATCATTTAATGAAATTCCACAATTAGTGCAAAATTTTATTTCTTCACTAATTTGTTCTCTGCAATTTGGACAGTGTTTCATAATTAAATTTTATTATTTCCCATTTTATATAATTTATACAACCATAAAATCAAAACTTTTCATCAAAGGTTAAGATTTAAACTACCTTGGTTTGAACAATGGAATAGCACTACTTGCAAATTGATTACCCGCCTCATTAGAAGAACTTTTCATTACGCGTAACCTACTAGAATTATCAACATAAATCATGCTTATATATCCCGCTGCATCAACATCCTGATCTGAATCAGGATCATTAGGAACTGTTGCCGTTACAGATGTATAATTTAATCGGTACTCATTTGCATCTAATGACGGATGTCTTTTATAAAAGGAAGTTGTCCCATGAAATGTTAGTATCCAATCCTCGTAATGAACAGCAACGCTATTTCCAGATATATTTACTGTATAAGAGGTTTCACCTTCTTCATACCCTCCTCTAAAATCCCAAGTACCAAAAATTTGGCTAATGGATCCACCAGTATAATTTGCTACCTGAATTGTTATTTTATTTGAACCTATAAGCTTTGCTCCGTCATATACATTTACATTAACAGTATAACCACCGGCTTTTTTATATCGATGGTATTCATAGCTTTCTCCATTGTTAATTTTGCTTCCATCACCAAAATCCCATTCAAATCTGTAACTAGAATTATGTGGATCTACCTGAATGGAAACTGATTCACCAAGAATAATACTTGTTTTTTTTGCTTTTAATGTAACATTCACGTTCTTTTTTACATCATCAATAATAAAATCATCAGAATAAACAGATATACCACCAAATTCAATTTCAGCATATACTTTTGTTTTTTGTTTTACGTTTATCTTGCCAAAAAATTTCCCGTTTTCAGCATTAAGGCTTATCAACTTTGAAGCGCCATTTCTCTTAATTTCAACTGGCCCATTGTAATAAATTTTTTCTTTATACTCTTGATCTGTTGTATGAATTATTTCTCCACTTATTGCACCATCGTCTCTCACCTCAGAGATATTAATTTTTAATTTTGGAATAAACAACTTTGTTACATTAGCTCCAGCTAATTTTATAGTAGGAATAAGAACTTTAGCCTGAGAATACACACACTCTTTGGTAACTTCAGGATAGCTTTTGTAAATATTATATTTAGAAAAATACCCTAAATCTGTACACATCAGTACTTTTTCACTTATACCTTCTATTTCCATTTTATAATACCCATCTTCATAATTATTTTTTGAAATTTTTGGTGATTTGTATTCATATTGTGGATGGGCTATTTGTTTAATTTTTCTACCAAAGCGATCTGTACCAGAAATTGTTTCTTGAGTGATAAAATTTTCGTTGGTAAATACAGCTAGTTCATGAGCAATTTCTCGAGCTGTTTTTGCTTGTTTAAATTTGATTCCAAGTTTTGGTGGTACTTCTCCATACCTAAATCTAATTAAAGAGTTCGGATCAAGTATTTCTTCATAAGGATCAGGGTTTCCAAAATAAGAAAACAATTTAATTGGAATTGATGGATGTCCGTCGTTTCGAACATGAGGAGGACATCCATTATCGGCAATCATATGTAAAGTTTCACCCAATGAACGCCAAGCTCTTGCCATAAATGTTTTTCTTTTCTCCGGGTTGCTTTCTTCCAATGCGCCCTTTACATATTTTTTACCATGTTCCCAGGTATAGGTATGTTCTAGCACTCCGAAATTACCTTTAGTACCTAATGCCCAATCGATTCCATTTGTATTGGGGTTGGGAAAGAATGATTGAAAAAATGACATAATTCTAGAATTAACAGTATCTGTTAGATGCTGATTTCCCGAACCTTGAGTAGGGTCGTAAAAATGTCTTAAACTGGCAGGAACTTCAGGTACATCGGCAGAAAAACCACCATGTTCAATCCATTCTTGAGGAGATAACGTACGCTCTTTTTCTGTATAGGTATTATTTAACCCCACCCCACTTAATTGGCCTAAAAAATCTCCTTTAATATGGTCAAGTTCTGAAGGGTTTAAAAGACCTGACTCGGTAATAAAATTACCTTTAAGCTCAGGTGTCTCAAAATCGAACTTATAGTTTTTTAATTTTGGATCTTGTAATATTTCAGATTTCGATATCGATATAAATGATTTAAGTATAAACGTATTTATAGTTGGATGATTTTTAGAGTTTCCGTAGCTCAGTAAAAATATTCCTAGTGTTACTAAAAGCACAATTCCAAAAAACCTTT
>CBDUKG010000140.1:0-4217 GCA_965367745.1 uncultured Flavobacteriaceae bacterium
AAATACACCTACTATACCTGCTATGATTAAACCAATACTCCCAATATATTTTCCTTTTTTTAAGGATGGTTTCCATCCAAATAACCAAGCAGCAAAAGGTGGTATTAAAAATAAAGCTACAATTAATGCAGAGGTTAAGGCCATCGTTTTTGTAAATGCCAGCGGCCTGAATAATTTTCCCTCGGCACCGATCATTGTAAATACGGGAACAAAACTGATAATGGTTGTCATTACTGCAGTAATAATTGCTCCTGAAACTTCTGTAGTTGCTTGATAAACTAATTTATTAATCGGTGTTTTATTGCCATCTTCATCCATATGTCGAATGATGTTTTCCGATAGAATTACACCCACATCTACCATAGTACCTATGGCAATTGCAATCCCTGAAAGTGCGACAATATTGGCATCAACATTAAACAGTTTCATAGAAATAAATACCATTAAAACTGCAATTGGCAGTAAGCCCGAAATTAGTACTGATGCTCTTAAATTAAAGACCATCACAATAATTACTAAAATTGTAATTAAAATTTCTAAGGTTAAAGCTTCATCAAGTGTATTGAGTGTTTCTTGGATTAGTTCGGTTCTATCGTAAAACGGAACAATGGTTACTTGAGAGGTTCTACCATCTTTTAATACTTTTGAAGGCAAACCAGCACTAATGTCTCCAATTTGTTTTTTTACATTGGTGATAACTTCCATTGGATTTGCACCATAACGTGCAACCACAACACCACCAACAACTTCAGCTCCTTCTTTATCTAATATTCCTCTTCGTTCTGCAGGGCCTAAAGATACTTTTGCAATATCTTTAATTAATATGGAAGTGAAATCTTTGGAAGTCACTACTGCATTTTCAATATCTTCAACAGATTTTATATAACCCAATCCACGCACTAAATATTCAGCCTGATTGATTTCTATGGTTTTTGCTCCAATATCTTTATTGGTGTTTCTGGCAGCATTTACTACCTGTTCTAGTGAAATGTTGTATTCCTTCAAAATATCAGGATCTACATCAATTTGATATTCTTGCACATACCCACCAATGGAAGCAACTTCTGAAACTCCTGAAGCTGATGAAAGTGCATATTTAACATAGTAATCTTGAATGCTCCGCAGTTCGTGTAAATCCCAGCCACCAGTTACATTTCCATTTTCATCTCTTCCTTCTAACGTGTACCAATAAATTTGACCTAAACCTGTTGCATCGGGTCCCAATGCAGGTTGTACATCGTTTGGAAGTAATCCGCTTGGCAGTGAATTTAGTTTTTCTAATATTCGACTTCGACTCCAGTAAAATTCTATGTCTTCTTCAAAAATGATATAGATACTGGAAAATCCAAACATAGAAGAACTTCTAATTGTTTTTACACCTGGTATTCCTAATAAGGATGTAGTTAACGGATAGGTAATTTGGTCTTCAATATCTTGAGGAGATCGACCTCCCCATTTGGTAAATACAATTTGTTGATTTTCTCCAATATCGGGAATGGCATCAACCGCAACCGGATTTCTTGGAAAACTACCTGTTTCCCAATCAAATGGAGCAGTAGAAACTCCCCATCCAATAAATAGTGCTAATAATAATACAGCTACTAGTTTGTTTTCTATTAAAAATTTAATGCTTTTATTTAGCATAACTATCTGATATTAAAAGTTTAGTAAAATAAATATTGCTATAAAAAGGCATAGCAAAAGAAGCCCTAATTAGAAATGCTAATTGGGTTTTTAACTAAAAAATTAAAATCAAATTAAGAATACTTGGTCAAGAACTTGAATGTCCGTGACAATAAGTGGAGGTGAATAATATTTAAAAGGAACACTATTTTCGTCTAATCCTTCAAATAAATTTACATAAGAGTAACTAAATGCGGTAACAAAAACCTGTTGTTGAAAAGTCAAATTAGAAAGGTCAGTTTTTAAATTTGTTTGACCTTCAATTTGTTTTACAACATCACTACAGCAATCTTCTTTATCAACGCTACATTCATTAGTAGGAGATTTTTTTTGCAGTTCCATTCCGCAAGATTCCGCTTTAGAAAATAAGGCACTATCAACTAAGTGATCACCACAATAGTGTTCACTAATACTGAATGACATAGTAGAAAAACATACTACAAATGCCATTAAAATAGCTGCTATTTTCTTAAAGATTTCGTTCATTACTTGTATCAAAGGTACTAAATTATAATGATTCTAAATAAGTTTAACAAATTTTTAATAGTGCACTTTTAATAGTGCTCTCATAAAAATACTTGAATAATTAATTGTCTGTAGACACAGCCGAGGCAATTGATTCATCTATTTAATAGGTTATTTTAGTCCCAAACAAATTGATTCGTGGTTAACACTAATTACACTTACAACCCAATATTCACTCCATAAATTCAGCAGTTTTAGCATTAGATATTTTTTTAAAAATTGTATTCATATTTTATAAAAAGATGTAAATTAGCAATCTAATTTTATAAATGTATAAAAAACATTTAATTTAAAAACGCTTCTTATAATGGATTTAAACGAGCAGCCTTATAACCTAACCATAAATTCTCCTGGAAGAATTAATTTAATTGGAGAACATACAGATTATAATAACGGATTTGTACTTCCAACTGCAATTGATAAAAAGATTCAGTTTAAATTTAAAAAGAACGGCGACCCAACTACTTGCAATGTTTACAGTAAAAATTTTGATACCAGTTTTTCATTTGATTTAAAGACTATTAGACCAAGCGAACAGCAATGGGAAAATTATATTTTAGGTGTCATTTTTGAAATACAACAACTGTCTGATAAACTTCAAGGTTTTGATTGTATGTTTACAAGTGATATTCCTGTTGGTTCTGGAATAAGTTCTTCTGCAGCTTTAGAATGTGGTTTGGCGTTTGGTTTAAATGAATTATTTAATCTGGGATTCTCTAAAATCACCCTTGTTGAAATTGGACAAAGGGCAGAGCATAATTATGTAGGTACAAAATGTGGTATTATGGATCAATTTGCTTCCGTAATGAGCAAAGCTGGACATGTAATTTTACTTGATTGCGAATCTTTGGAATATGAACATGTACCAATTCAAATAAAACCTTATAAAATACTGTTGTTAAATACAAATGTGTCGCATAATTTAGCAGATGGGGAATACAATAAACGCAGAAGTTTATGTGAACAAGGTGTTGCAATTATTAAAAAGAAGTATCCAGAAGTAACTTCATTGCGCAATGTATCTTCTGAAATGTTAGCTGAATTCAAAGAAACATTTACAGAAGATATGTACAACAAATGTTCCTATGTTGTTGAAGAAAAAACACGTGTTTTAGATGCTGTTGCAGCATTAAAAAATAACAAACTTGCTGTTTTAGGAGCAAACATGTATGCGACTCATAGTGGGTTGTCTAATTTATATGAGGTAAGTTGTCCTGAATTAGATTTCTTAGTAGATTTTTCAAAAAATTATGATGCCGTAATTGGCGCTCGTATGATGGGTGGTGGTTTTGGAGGCTGTACTATAAATATTATTCACCAAGATGAAGTTGCTGCATTTACAGCAGCGGCATCTGAAGCATATTTTAATGAATTCAATATTAAATTAACTGCTTTTGAAGCAAATCCAAGTGAAGGGACGGCTATTGAAAACTAATTTTCAACATAATTATATTTAGAATCAATAGAAATAAGCTAGCTTTATTTATAAAAATTTAATTTAGAAGCACCAATTTGAAGAAAATAACTAAATTCGTTCGACCAATTTTTAAACATACTTTTTTAAATAGAACACATTAAAAAATAAAGAAAATCAACTAAACTATAACAACTATTATGACTTCACATTTCGGATTTTGGGATTATTTCATCTTTATAGCGTATGCCATTTTAATATTGGGTGTAGGTTTATGGGTGTCTAGAGATAAAAAAGGACACGAAAAAAATGCAGAAGATTATTTTTTAGCCAGTAAATCGCTTCCTTGGTGGGCAATTGGAGCTTCATTAATTGCGGCAAATATTTCAGCAGAACAATTTATTGGAATGTCAGGATCTGGTTTTGCTTTAGGTTTAGCCATTGCTTCTTATGAATGGATGGCTGCAATTACTTTAATAATTGTTGGTAAATACTTTTTACCAATTTTTATTGAAAAAGGATTGTATACCATTCCAGAGTTTGTAGAAAAACGATTTTCAACCAACCTAAAAACCATTTTAGCGGTATTTTGGAT
>CBDUKG010000141.1:0-4120 GCA_965367745.1 uncultured Flavobacteriaceae bacterium
AAAAAAATGGAAAATAATAATTTAGAAAATCAAAAATATATAAGAGCTCAAAAAAGAGTTAAGGCAATTAAGGGCTTTTACGTTCATTTATTTGTTTATTTAGGTGTAAATGCATTTTTAATTTTAGCAAGAGTTATCTCTGGAGAAGGGGTAGGACTTTTATTAGATTGGAGTTCATACGGAACAATGTTTTTCTGGGGAATTGGATTGGCCTTTCACGCATTCGGTGTATTTGGAATGGACATTATTTTGGGCAAAAGTTGGGAAGATAAAAAAATTAAAGAATTAATGGATAAAGATAAAAAGCAGTATTGGGAATAGTTTTTAAGCTAAAAAGTAGATAGTTAAAAAGTTTTAAAACGTAGACTGAAGTTAAGATTAAAACCAATAACTAATAATAAGAATAAGACCCATTTCAAAAATTCAACAAAATATGAAAGTAATTATAATTGAAGATGAAAAACCAGCCGCTCGAAGATTGAGTCGTATGCTAAACGAACTTAGTATTGAACCATTAACAATGTTGCATTCTGTTGAAGAAGCGGTAAACTGGTTTTTAAATAATGAACATCCAGATCTAATATTTTTAGACATTCAATTATCAGATGGTTTGTCGTTTGAGATTTTTGATGAAGTTGAAATAGATAGCGCCATTATTTTTACAACTGCTTATGATGAATATGCTTTAAAAGCCTTTAAACTAAATAGTGTAGATTATTTATTAAAACCAATTGATTCCGATGAGTTGGAAAATGCAGTGCAAAAATTTAAAAACTTATACAATACAAAAGAAAATGTAACTTTTGATTTAAATCAACTTAAAAATATAATTTCTAATACTTCAGGAAATGCTAATAATTATAAAAAACGATTTACTGTAAAAATTGGACAGCATATAAAAATGATTTCAACAGCATCTATTGAATGTTTTTATAGCGAAAATAAAGCAACACATATTTATACTATAGATAACAGAAGTTATTTATTAGAAGAAACATTAGAAAATTTGGAAAATAAATTACAACCAGAAACCTTTTTTAGAGTTAGTAGAAAATATTTTGTAAATATAAATGCTATTAAAGATATCATTTCCTATACAAATAGTCGCCTAAAAATAATCTTACATTCTTATAATGAAGCTGAAATTATTGTAAGTCGAGAACGTGTAAAAGATTTTAAAGAATGGATTGGGTAATTTAGTTTAGCAATTAGTAATAAATTTAACGTCAGTGCGAAGTACGAAGCAATGACGTTAAATTATACTTTTTTAGACAGCCTTTTAAACGTTTATTGTTTAACTGGAATTTCAGATTTCTTTAAATAAGTATCTAAAAACTTAAGGATATTTCCATAAGCTGTTATCTGATTTTCTTTCTTTACAAAACCATGTCCTTCATCTTCAAATAAAACATATTCAACAGGAACATCGTTTTTCTTGGCCGCAGCAACAATTTCATCAGATTCAATTTTTAAAACCCTTGGATCCATAGTTCCTTGCAATACAATTAAAGGTTTTGTAATATTTTCAGCATGAAATAATGGAGAAATTTTACGTAATCTAACCGAATCTGCAGTATGAGGATCTCCCAGTTCTTTGTATAATGCTTCTCTAAAAGCTTCCCAATAAGGCGGAATACTTTTTAAAGTTCTAAGCCAATTTGTTACACCAAATAAGTTTACACCTACATCAAACTCTTCAGGAGTAAATGTTAATGCTGCCATAGTCATATAACCACCATAAGAACCTCCCATAATCCCAATAGATTCTGCATCTATAATTTCTTGTTCAATTAACCAGTTTTTTCCTTCAATACAATCTTTTAAATCTTTATCTCCATGATTTAAGTCATCCATTTGAAAAAATGTTTTTCCGTAACCACTACTTCCTCTATTATTTACGGCTAAAATTGCATAACCATGATTTACTAAATATTGAACAAGTGGATTGTAATATTGACCCGATTGCCCTCCAGGACCCCCGTGAACCATAACCAAAGCAGGAACTTTATTGTTTTTGTTTGCCTGATGTGGTTTGTAATAAATTGCAGGAATCTCAACACCATCAAACGATTTAAATCGAATCACTTCAGAATTAACCATGTGAGTTGGGTCAATTTCTTTATTTAAAACATCAGTTAATTTTTGAACTTCTTTACTAGCGATGTCATAAATATATAAATTGTAAGGTGAGTTAGAACCACCCACATAAAAGCGAATTTTGGTTTCATCTCTTGAAAAACCAACACCAATAACACTTCCATTATCAAAAGTTGGTAATTCTATATCATTTCCTGTTTCAGTATCATTAATAAAAACTTTTGTTTTAGCATCTTCGTTTATAGAAGTTATTTGATACTTTCCATTATAACTAAAGTAACTTGAGGTAATATCCCAAGATTTTTCCATAACTTTTTCTTTAGTTTTTGTTTCAATATCGTATTTCATAAGGTATGCAAACTCAGAATCTACATCTGTTGTATAATATAGATGTTTACTATCAAGGCTAAAATCTGCAGCTGAGTTTGAACTTAAAATGTCATTTATTTTTGTATAAGATTTATCATTTAAGTTATAAATAAACAAATCACTATCATTTGTATTCACAGTTTTACTAAGTGCTAAATACTGTTTATCGTTAGAAATTCCATTAAAATTATAACCTTCTAAGTTTTCATAAAACAATTCTGGTTCAAAAGTTGAGATATTCATTTCATAAATATCAAAATAACGTTTATCTCTTTTGTTAGAGCCAAAAAAGAAACTTTCATTATTTTTTGCCCAACCATAAAAGTTAGAATTAGCACCTTCAAAAGGTGTTAAATCTGTTACTCCTGTTGAATCTTTCATGTAAATATGGTCTAATTCATTTCCGTTGTCATCCATACTAAATAAAATTCTGTCATCATTTGGAAAGTACGAAATTGAAAAAACCGAAGAACTGTCTGATTTAGATTCAGGAATAAATTCTCCTGTTTTTGTTGAAACAGTATACATATTGTAAACCCCTGTTCTATTACTTGTTACAAGTAATTTAGATTTATCTGGAGAGAAACTTCCACCATTAACCGATTCATTGTCCATAAATTGATTAATAGAGTATTCTTTTAAATTTTGAACCGAATTATCAGTTTCTTTTGTTTCACTTTTACAAGCTAAAAGTAGCATTGGCAGTAAATAATAAATAAATTTTTTCATAAAGTTAGTTTTTAGATGGTTACAATATAGTAATTTTCAGCAAATTGAATATTTAATTGACTAAAAACTTATTGCTATTTCAAATACTTTTTACTAAATTTGCACTCCTTTTTACGAGAACAGATTTAGAAAGGAAGAAATGAGAAATTTATATAAATAATCTCTTAGCGTTAATATCGTTTTAAAATCTGATTAACAATAAGATACAAATAATAATCATCAGCAAATATGTCTGAAGAAACAAAAAAAACTAAAGAGCAAGTTGATGCTCCTAAAGTTGAAAAAACTGAAGCAACTGCGCCAGTTGAAGCAAAAAAGGAAGCTACACCAGTAGTTGAAGAAGAAAAAGTTGAAGAAATTGTAAAAGAAGTGGAAGCTCCTGTTGCAGTTGAAGAAACAAAGGTAGAAGAAACTGTAAAAGAAGTGGAAGCTCCTGTTGTAGTTGAAGAAGCAAAAGTAGAAGAAGTAAAAGTTACTCCTGAAGAATTTTTAGAAAACTTTGATTGGCACAAATACGAAGAAGGTATTGAAGCAGTTGACGAAGAGAATATTAAAGCATTTGAAGCTGCTTTAGAGGGTACTTTAGGTTTAGTAAATGAAAGAGAAGTAATTGACGGAACTGTTGTAAGAAAAACAGATCGTGAAGCAATTATTGATATCAACTCAAAATCTGAAGGTGTTATCTCTTTAAACGAATTTCGTTACAATCCAGGTTTAAAAGTTGGAGATGTTGTTGAAGTTTTAGTTGACAAAAGAGAAGATAGTACTGGTCAATTAGTTTTATCACATAAAAAAGCAAGAGTTATTAAAGCTTGGGATCGTGTAAATAATGCACATGAAACAGGTGAAGTAGTTAACGGTTTTGTGAAGTGTAGAACTCGTGGAGGTATGATTGTAGATGTTTTCGGAATTGAAGCATTCTTAC
>CBDUKG010000142.1:0-3876 GCA_965367745.1 uncultured Flavobacteriaceae bacterium
AATCATTTTGAAAAAAATAATATTGTGCCTGATTTAGTTACAGGAGACTTTGATTCTATAAATACTATTCCAACAACTGTTGAAGTTATAAAAACTCCAAATCAAGATTATACAGATTTTGAAAAAGCCTTGCAGATATTAAAACACCGTGGATTTTCACACATAGATGTATATGGAGGAAGCGGTAAAGAACACGATCACTTTTTAGGAAATATAAGTACAGCATTGCAATGGAAAATAGGTTTAACCATTTCTTTTTTTGATGATTTTGGAAAATATTTTTTTATTGAAGAAAGTATCATAATCAACAATGTTAAAGGTAGAAACATTTCATTAATTCCTTTTCCAACCGCAAATGGAATTGTTACTAAAGGGCTTAAGTTTCCACTTAATAATGAAACTTTATCTTTTGGGGAACGCATTGGAACACGTAATATTGCTGTTGAAGAAAGCGTTTTTATTGCTTTTGATGATGGAGAATTATTAGTTTACATCAGTCATAAATAGCATATATTTTGAATAGAAAACTAAAATTGATTTGGGATTTTAAAGGGCCTGCATCACAAAAAACTGCCGAACACCATTGTATTCATTTAAAAGAATATGCCAAAACTGAACAACTACATTATTACGAAATTAATGTAAATTTCTTTTCAGAAATGCATTCTATTGCCTTTATTATTGTTGACGAAATTGATATGAAAATCTACAGAGATGCATTAAAACCTCATAGAGGTGAATTGGCAATTTAACGAGAAATCGAAAAAAGTGAGACGCAAAAACATTTGACATAAAAAGGCATAAAAAAAGCGTCCCGGTTTTTCGGGAAGCTTTCCATCGGTTTAAAACCTATGACGTAAAACGTCATTACAACACAACTATCGCATAAAATGCGATACGCAAATATATAAATTTTAATTTGATTTTAAATTCAATATTCTTTTTCTTTCTAAATTACTGTTATTTCTTAATTGATTGTATCTTTGCACACCGAAAATAAAAAATAAATCATAAATATAGCATCATGCAATTATCACCACTTGAAATAGTTAGAAGAGAATCTTTACAAAAACTACGTGAATTAGGTATTAATCCGTATCCAGCAGAAGAGTTTAAAACTACTGCAACCATTAAGGAAATCACTTCTAATTTTAACTCTTTTGAAGGGAAAGAAGTTGTTTTAGCTGGTAGAATGATGAGTCGAAGAATTATGGGTAAAGCTTCTTTTGCCGAATTAAAAGATGCATCTGGACGCATGCAAATTTATGTTAATAGAGATGAAATTTCTTCCGAAGAAGATCCAACAATGTACAATACTGTATTCAAAAAATTATTGGATATGGGTGATATTATTGGTGTAAGAGGTGACGTTTTTAAAACAAAAGTTGGTGAAGTTTCCATAAACGTTAAAGAGTTAACCGTGCTTTCTAAAAGTTTACGTCCGCTACCAGTTGTAAAAACCGATGCAGATGGGAAAGTACACGATGCTTTTTCTGATGCCGAACAACGCTATCGCCGACGTTATGTAGATTTAATTGTAAACGACCACGTAAAAGAAACGTTTATAAAACGCACAAAAATCACAAATTCTATGCGTGATTTTTTCAATAAAAAAGGATATTTAGAAGTTGAAACTCCAATTTTACAGCCAATTCCTGGAGGTGCTGCAGCGAGACCATTTATGACACATCATAACGCTTTAGATATGCCGTTGTATTTGCGTATTGCAAATGAATTATATTTAAAACGATTAATTGTTGGTGGTTTTGATGCTGTTTATGAATTTGCGAAAGACTTCAGAAATGAAGGAATGGACAGAACTCACAATCCAGAATTTACGGTAATGGAATTGTATGTTGCATACAAAGATTACAACTGGATGATGGATATGACTGAAGAATTGTTAGAAAAAATAGCAATCGATACAAATGGAACATCTACAGTTCAAATTGGTAAAAATGAGGTAAGTTTTAAAGCTCCTTATCCAAGAGTTCCAATTTTAGAAGCTATTAAAATTCACACGGGATATGATGTTGCTGGAATGAATGATGTTGAATTAAGAGAAGTTTGTACGAAAGTAGGTATTGAAGTTGATGAAACAATGGGTGTTGGTAAATTAATAGATGAATTGTTTGGTGAAAAATGTGAACACCTTTACATTCAACCAACATTTATTACAGATTATCCAAAAGAAATGAGTCCGTTAA
Source organism: uncultured Flavobacteriaceae bacterium (assembly GCA_965367745.1). Lineage (GTDB taxonomy): Bacteria > Bacteroidota > Bacteroidia > Flavobacteriales > Flavobacteriaceae > Lutibacter. The sequence continues at coordinate 2,208 of CBDUKG010000142.1, forward strand.
CAAAAGAACATAGAACAAACCCAGATTTAACAGAACGTTTTGAATTGATGGTTAACGGAAAAGAATTAGCAAATGCTTATTCAGAGTTAAACGATCCAATAGATCAGCGTGAACGCTTTGAAGATCAGATGAAATTATCTGCAAAAGGTGATGATGAAGCGATGTTTATTGATCAAGATTTTATAAGAGCCTTAGAATATGGTATGCCTCCAACATCTGGTATTGGAATTGGAATTGACCGTTTAACTATGTTTATGACAAATAATGCATCTATTCAAGAAGTTCTTTTCTTCCCTCAAATGAAACCTGAGAAAAAAGCGCCAACTGTTGAATTAAATGATGACGAAAAAGCTGTTTTTGAAATTCTTAAAAAAGTAGAAAAAATTGAGTTACCAGAATTAAAAACCAAAAGTGGTTTAAGTAATAAAAAATGGGATAAAACTATTAAAGGTTTGACAAAACACAACTTAGCAAAAGTAAATAATACCGATGAAGGATTGTTTGTTGAGTTGGTATAAATACTTTTCTTTCAAAAATTAAATTAAAAAAGGCTGTTTAAAAATTTTACTTTTTAAACAGCCTTTATTTTTTTTATAAACCAAAATTTAAGCTTTGCACTCGCAAGAACCAGGTTCGCACATTGTGCATTCCTTTTCCATTTTTGCCATTTCTTTTTGACAAGTACATTTTCCGTCTTCACATTTGCATTCTCCACCTTCTATGCATTTACAACCTTCAGCATGTTTTACATCAGTATCTACAGATTTCGTTTTTAAATCCATTTTACATACTGGACAAGCACCTTCAGCTTCATATGTTTTTCCTTTTTCGCAATCCATTGGACATTGGTAAACATCTTTCGAAGCCATTTCTTCACTAGAATGGTCGTGACCTTCATGAGATTCCATTTTAGCGTCTTCTTTCTTTGTTTCTTTACAAGCTGTAAATAGCACTGCAAACGAGAATACTGCAGTTAAAATTAAAATCGATTTTTTCATTTTCTTAAATATTAAAATTATTTGATAAATTAGTTTAACTAATTATTAGTCGCCTAAAATACTAAAAATTACTGATTTTAGATTTTTTACTTTGAAGTTTTTGATAATAAAAAGCGAATACTAATATAAAAAGAAATAATGGCTGAATTAAAAATCGTCTCACATAAAAAATGAGCAAGTTATTGGCTAAGTCTTCAAAATTTAATAAAAGAAATAGCACTATACATAACACTATAAATAAAATCAGATAAAATTTTATTGAAAACAATACAGTTTTAATGTTTTGAAAAATTAAATAAATAATTGCTAAAGACACTGTTGAATTTAACGTATATCTTAAAAAAACATTCCAAAAATAATTTCCTAAATCTATTGCTGGAAGTGTTTTAGTTAAAGAGTCACTTTTAAAATAAGCAATTAATGGATCGTAAAAAAATGGTTCTACAAAAGCTCTTATTCCAACTAAAACAGCAAGAAGTATTACAATTAAAACTACACTTGTGCTTTTTTTCATCTTTTCAATTTTGAAAATTTCTGAATCCAAATAAACCAAAGTAAAAATGTTATTCCATAAATAATACCTGGAAAAATTATAGAATGTAAAACATTTTCATAGGCTGGATACTTGTACATTGCCAATGCTATTATAGCTATTCTAACAATATTAATAA
>CBDUKG010000143.1:0-3745 GCA_965367745.1 uncultured Flavobacteriaceae bacterium
TTTTTCACGAAATATCTTCCTTTTAAATTAGGAAATTTTTGCTTCCACCCAATCTTTTGATTAACCCAATTTAATTTTTGAGAATAACCACTATCCAGAATATCAAACCAGTATAAGTCATGTCCAGAATCTTTCAATTGTTCTGTCCAACTCACAAAATTGTTTGTATTTTTTGACACCAGGATTATTTTCATCAATTCAATTATTCATTCTCTAAATTTTTCACTTTATAATTAGTTAATTTTTACAGAATTATAGCTCATTTTTTAACAAGTCTGTTATTTCTGATGTAAAAATAGTTGCGCCATTCTTTAATAGATGAGATGCATCATAGTAATATTCACTATTTTTATAAACAGGATTCAAAGTGTCATAAACCAATAATCTATTTTCTGGCTTTAACAGCTTTTCAAAGCGTTTTTTAAAACTATCATTAAATTTTTGATAATCGGGTGAAAAAACAAAAATTAATTCAATGTTATTTTTTAAACAAATTTTTTGTACGTTTTTAAATGCAACCAATTTATTTGTGGATTCATTTAGAGTAGAATAATCAATACTAGTGGTATTATATTCTAAATTAATTTTTGAGTTTTTTCGTATATATGGCATAGAACCCATTGAATCCATTGGATTATCAATTGGTATTTCTTTTTTCTCTAACTTAAAATCAGTCCAGGTTAATCTTGCTAAACAAAATACTTTAGAAAGTAGATTTCTTTCCTTTTGGTCAATGAGTTCATTATTAATGTAATTATATTTGGATAGAGGATACATTCGGTCATAACGAAAGGTTAGCGATTTAACATCAATAAACTCATACGGATTATCTATTACAAAAATTATTTTTTCAGGCGTGGAATTATATTTTAACAATGTTTGTAATATGAATTCATGGAATAATATATTCGATCCCATATATGATAAATTGAAAGAAGTTAGTCCTGTTTGTTCTTCAATTTGATTAGCTAATACATTAGTAACACCTCTAGAGGATCCCAACACGATTAGTTCCTTATTTATTTCCCCCTTAATTAAAAGTTCCAGCCTTTTATCGTATTCCAATGCTGGTAACTTATTAATAATTAGGTATGCACTTTTTTCAACTAAAAAGAAGATGAGAAAAAACAGAATACCTTTGTATAAAAACTTCTTCATTTTAAAACTGGAAATAAATAAACTCCTGTTGCCTATTGCTAAATATAAACACACTCGCAATTATAATCATATAAAATCCCCAACGTATACTTCTTGGTTTGTTAAATAAAAATGTCTCGATTCCATATTTCTGATTTCTTCCCATCCACTCTATAACCATAAACACAAAAATTAATAGTATTAAATATGTAGGTCTAATTTCAGGAATTTTGAATAATGATGACGTGAATATATCTTTAACATAGGTAACGGCATGAGCTATTGAATTCGCTCTAAAAAATATCCATGCAAATACAGTTAGGCAAAATGTAATTCCCATTGCAAAAAATTCTCTCATTGAAGGAAATATTTTATTATGAGCAACAATTTCTAAATTAAGCCTGTTTCTCTTTGTAAGCATTAATGGTAAAAAGTATAGTGCATTTAAAAAACCCCAAACAATAAATGTCCAATTTGCACCATGCCAAAACCCGCTAACAATAAAAATGATAAAAATATTTCTGACTTTCATCCTAATTTTTCCTCTGCTTCCACCCAATGGTATATATAAATAATCTCTAAACCATGTAGATAAGGAAATATGCCATCTCCTCCAAAATTCTGCTATGTCTCTTGAGAAATATGGAAATGCAAAGTTTTGCCTTAAATTCAAACCGAAAAGTCTGGAAGTTCCTATTGCAATATCAGAGTAACCGGAAAAGTCACCATATATTTGGAATGTAAAAAATAATGCACCCATGACTAAGGTACTGCCGGAATAACTATCAGAATCATTAAAAATCATATTTGCATATTCTGCACAATTATCGGCAATTACAATTTTCTTAAAAAGCCCCCATACAATTTGTCTTAATCCATCAACAGCTTGAGAGTAAATGAATTTTCTTTTCTTATAAAACTGTGGTAACAAATTGGTAGCTCTTTCTATTGGCCCTGCAACCAATTGAGGGAAAAAGCTAACAAATGCAAAGAATGAAATGATGTCTTTAGTGGGTTCCAACTTTCTCTTATAGACATCGATAGTATAACTCAGGGTTTGAAATGTATAAAAACTAATTCCAACGGGCAAAATAATATTTAAAGTGTTGGGAGAGATTTTACTTCCAAAAAATGAAAATGCGATGGAAAAATTATCGATGAAAAAATTATAATATTTGAAAAAACCTAAAAATCCTAAATTAACCGTTATACTAATCCATAGAAACAGTTTTCTTTTAATTGGATTATTTTCATTTGACAGTTTTATTCCTATAAAATAATCAACGATAGAACTAAATATAATTAGAGATAAAAACCTCCAATCCCACCAGCCATAAAAAACATAACTGGAAACAACCAAAAGAAAATTTTGAATCTTTAGCCTGGAATTAAAAACAAACCAATAAAGTACAAATACAATGGGTAGAAATATAGCGAAGTCAATTGAGTTAAATAGCATATTTTACTTTTTCTACATTAAGCATCAATATTTTAAAGCTCTTAATTTCAATTTATTTTCAAGCGTCTTTTTGTGAACAGGACTCCTGAATTTCAAAATACGAAATAGCCGGAAAAGTGTAGAAAAACACACTTTGAAAAACAATTTAAAATAATGTATGTCTTTTATGGCATATTTCTTAAAATTATGCATCAACAATTTTATTATTTTTAAAAATGGATTGGGATAATACACCAAAAAATAACGAATCGAATTCCTGAGTTGCTTCTCAAATCTATAATAATTCTTGCCTTGCCTGCTTCTTTTTTCTCCATCGACTCTGTGGTTTACAACAATTGAGTTCTTAAAAAGTATTTCGTAATTTAAATCCAAAACTTCCAAAGCCAATGCTGGCTCCTCTCCATAAATATCAATCCAGATTGGGAATCCATTGGTTTTGTTATAAACCTCTCTACTAATAGCAAACCCACAACCTATAAAATCACTCGTTAAATAGGACTCACTTTGTATGGCATGATCTAAAGCAATGAGATCAGATTCAAAAAAACCTCTTACTTCCTGGAAAGATATAATTCCTAAATTATTATTCTTTTCAAACTCCTTCTCAACTTCAGCTATAAAATTTTTACTAATTGGATGTGCATCATCATCCAAACCAATTAAGATTTTGCCTTTGGCTTTTTTATATAATTTATTACGAGCTGGAGAGGCTCCTATATTTTGTTCACCAATCGTCCATTTAACCCAATTATATTTTGGAATAATGTCTTCAGTCCTTCTACAACCATCAATATAAACCAAAACTTCATGAACGGTTAAATCAATGAATGATTTTAGTTTTTTTAAAGTAAACCCGAGCTCTTCCGGTCTGTTTTTCGTAACTATTAAAAACGAGAGTTGCATTATTTAAGACTTGACTTTTACGTTTTTATAAAGGTTAACTATAATGGGTTGTAAGGTAGCACGATTATAGTGGATTTGCATTAATTCGCGATTGTATTTTTGAGCTTCTTTTCTCATTTCCTCATCGTTTAATGCTTTTTCAATCAAACTGGCTATGTGTTTTACATTTAAAGGCTCATTAATTAATAATCCATTCTTATTATCTATAATAACTTCTTCAGTTACACGTCCTGGATTTGATTGAAT
>CBDUKG010000144.1:0-3700 GCA_965367745.1 uncultured Flavobacteriaceae bacterium
TAGGTTCTACATAAACAATATCATTTTGAGCTAAATAAAAATAGGGCGATTTAAATAAAGATTTATCGGTTAAATCTAAACGAATACTTTCTACTTTATCTCCAGTAGTTCTTAATAGCAAAATATTTTTTCTTTTTCCTTGAATAGTTAAATCTCCAGCCATTGCAAGTGCTTCTGGTATTGAAACTTTTTCGTTTTCTAAATTATAAGGGCCTGGCGATTTTACCTCACCTAAAATTGATACTCTAAAATTTTCTAGCCTAATTGTAACAATTGGGTTTGTAATATAGACTTTTAACCTAACAATTAAATCCTCTTTTAACTCATTGGTTGTCATTCCGCTAACTCTAATTTTCCCAAGCTCCGGAAAGGTGATATCTCCCTGATTATCTACCAAATAAGTAATTGGCTTTGAAGTTGTTGCCTGTCCTCCTTGTGATAAATTATATACTTTTACCGCATCTGGTTCTCGTGCACTTACTATAATATTAAGAATATCATCTGTTTGAATCTTTGGAGCATAGTTTTTATGCAATTCATTTGAAATTATTTCGTCATTTTGAAAATAAATCATATCCTTTTTAGATACACAAGAAGAAATAGTAATTAACGCTAAAAAAAGCAATATAAATTTATATAAGTAGTTTATTTTCATTTTCTATTTTTTACAAATATATTTAATAAAAATTTGTTATTTATCAAGCATTTGATATTTTGAGTTATTAGATACAAATTCTGGAACAATCTGCTTCATTTTTAAAACAGTTAATTCATTATTCTCGTTATTGTTTATAGTGCATAAATTTTTAATATGTTCCTTAACAATTTCAGCATCTAGAAGAGTGACTTTGGCTATCATAATCTTTTCATGATGCGTCTCAATAGTGTTTTCTGAAGTAGCTAATAATTCTTCATAAATTTTTTCTCCAGGTCGTAAACCTCTTATTTCTATAGCAATATCATCTGGATATTTTAGACCCGATAAACGAATCATATTTACGGCTAAATCATAAATTTTAATAGATTTCCCCATATCAAAAACAAAAATCTCACCACCTTTCCCCATTAAACCTGCTTCTAGAACTAACTGACAAGCTTCTGGAATGGTCATAAAATACCTTGTTATATCTTTATGAGTTACGGTAATTGGACCTCCATTGTTAATTTGTGATTGAAATAATGGAATAACCGAACCGTTAGAACCAAGAACATTTCCAAAACGTGTTGTAATAAATTTTGTTGTACCAATTGTATTTAAACAGTTAATATACATTTCGGCAATACGTTTTGTAGCTCCCATAACATTTGTTGGGTTAACCGCTTTATCTGTTGAAATCATAACAAACTTTTCAACATTATTTTCTAATGAAAGATCTGCTATATTTTTACTTCCCATTACATTTGTTCTAACAGCTTCGTAAGGGTTTTCTTCCATTAAAGGAACGTGTTTGTAGGCCGCAGCATGAAATACTATCTGAGGCTTGTACTTTTTAAAAATAGTAGCAATTCGTTGTTTATTTTGAACATCTGCTACAATTGCTGTTATATTTTCTATGTTTTTATTTGAAAAAAACTGTTGAAGATTGTAAAGATCAGATTCAGCTTGATCTATTAAAACTAAATGTTTAACTTTAAAACTAGCCACCTGCCTTACAATTTCACTTCCAATAGAACCAGCGGCTCCAGTTACTATAATTACTTTGTCGCTATATTCTTTATGTAATATTGGATTGTTTAACTCAATAGGGACTCTACCTAATAAGTCTTCAATTTTAACCGATTTTATCTGCTTTGCTTGTAAATCTCCATTTATCCAAGTTTGTACTGGTGGCACTATTTTAACTTCTAAAGGCAGCTTAGATAATGCATCAACAATCTCAATTAGTTTTGAAGGTTTAATTTTTTCAATTGCTAAAATAATTTCATCTATATTCCTTTTTTCAACAAAGGGTTTATTTATTTTTTCGGAATTGTAAATGCGTATTCCATTTAATTTATTGCCTGCTTTTCTTTTGTCATCATCAATAAATCCAACTATTTGAATTCTATTTTTTTTGTCTTCCTTTAACAAAGAATGCACCAACATACCAGCTTCACCAGCACCATAAATTAAAACCCTTTTTTCTATAGAAGAGCCTGAGATTAAAAGTGTATACAATTCTTTGTATAAAAACCTAATAATAATTAGAGTAAATACGTTTAGTAAAAAATGAATCGCAATTATAGATTTTGGAATTGTAAATTCTGGAATTAATTTAAATTGATGATTTACCATTACAACAGCAATCAATAATCCAAAAATTAAAAAACTGGAAAGTATAACATTTAGGGAGTCTCTAACACCTGTATGCCTTATAACTCCTTTATAAGAACCTACCATTAAAAAACTTATTAGCGCAGCAATAACGACCACTGGAAGTTGTAAAATAAACTTCGAGGTGTCAAAATTAAAACTAAAATTAAATCGTATTAAATAAGATAAAATAAATGTATTAATAACGATATAGATATCGATAATTAATACAAACCACCTTGGTGTATTTCTTTTTAATAGTTCTTTAAACACATTACTTATCATACTAAAAATAGTTTAGAACCCCAACAATCCTATGCAATTCATTTTCAGTAATATTAGAGCCACTCGGCAAGCATAAACCTATATTAAATAAATGTTCAGAATTTCCATTTGAAAAGCTTAAGCAATTTTTAAATATAGGTTGTAAATGCATTGGTTTCCACAATGGTCTCGATTCAATATTTTCTTTTTCTAAAGATAGTCTAATTTTTTCTCTTATTTTAAATGAAGGAGTTAAAATACATGTTAGCCATCTATTTGAAAAATAGCCTTCAGGCTCTTCTAAAAATTTAAAATCTATGTTTTTAATATTCGCTTTATAAAAATCAAAATTAGATCTTCTGGTTGCTACTCTATCTTCTAAAACTTCCAATTGCCCTCTTCCAATTCCCGCAACAATATTAGACATTCTATAGTTGTAACCTATTTGTGAATGCTGGTAATGCGGTGCATTATCTCTAGCTTGTGTTGCCAAAAATATTGTAGCATCTTTGTGTTGTTTATTCTTACTAATTAATGCGCCTCCTCCAGAAGTTGTAATTATTTTATTTCCATTAAAGGATAAGATAGAAAAATCTCCAAAAGTTCCACATTTTTTATTGTTTACATTGCTCCCTATTGCTTCTGCACTATCTTCAATAATTGGAATTTCATATTTTTTACCCAACTCACTAATTTTAGCAACGTTGTATGGCATACCATACAAATGAACAGCAATAATTGCTTTTGGTTTTTTTCCGTGTTTTATTCTATGTAAAATAGCAATTTCCAATTGTTCAGGACACATATTCCAAGTTTCCAATTCACTATCAATAAAAACAGGTATTGCTCCTTGATAAACAATTGGATTTGCTGATGCTGAAAATGTAAAACTCTGACAAAGCACCTCGTCTCCTTTAGAAACTCCCAATAAAATTAAGGCTAAATGTATTGCCGCAGTACCAGAACTTAAAGCTGCGACGTGTGAATCTTCATTTAAATAATTTTCTAAACTATTTTCAAATTCATTAACATTTGGACCTAAAGGAGCAACCCAATTTGTGTCAAATGCTTCTTGTACATATTTTTGTTCACTACCACCCATATGTGGAGATGATAGCCAAATTTTATTTTTCATTATCTTTT
>CBDUKG010000145.1:0-3678 GCA_965367745.1 uncultured Flavobacteriaceae bacterium
TTGCTATAATTAATATTATATATTTTTTCATTTTAGATTTATTTAGTTGATTGAGATATTTAATGCGTTGTCTAATGCAGCTTTGTCGGCAATAACATTTAGCATTGCTTGCAAGTAATTTTGTTGCATCGTATATAGTTGTCTTTGAGCTTCAGTTAATTCAAAACTTGTTGAAATTCCTTCAAAAAATTTAATTTGTTGTTTTTGCTCTATGCGTTCTGCTAATTTTAAGTTTTGTTTAGAAGTTTCTAATTCTTCCAAACTATAATTGTATTCAGTTTTAGCCGATTCTAATTGAAGCATTAGCTTTTGTTCAGTTTCTGTTAGGTTTGTACGTGCTTTTTCTAGTTCAATTTTAGCCTGTTGTGTTCTAGAACTTCTTGCTAAACTGCTAAAAATTGGAATATTTAAGCTTACACCTAATAGTGAAGAATCGAACCAATTTTGTTCTTTTTTAAAGAAATCGAAATTTTGACCAAAACCAGAATATCCAAAATTTACAAAACTACTTAATGTAGGCAAGGCTTTACTTTGTTCGAGTTTTACAAAAAGCTCATTAGATTTTTCGGTATTTTTTGCAATTTTATAATCTATATGATCCTCTATAGTTAGTTCATTAGAAAGTAACGCTAAATCTATATTTTCTTTTGAAAGATGGTCTAAATTATCGGTTAATATAACGGATTTATCAAAGTCTAAACCTAAGGTTATATTTAACATTTTATAAGCAATGTTTTTTAACCTTTTAGTTCTAGAAAGTTGACTTTTTATTGTTGCAAGTGTAATTTGAAGTTGTTCAACATTTTCTTCTTCAGCAAAACCGTTTAGATAAATTTGCTTGGTTTCTTTTAAGTTTTTTTCTAAACTAGCTATGTTTTTTTCTAGAATTACAATGCTTTCTTCGCCTAAAAGCACGTTTCCATAAGCGTTTATTACAGCCTCTCTAATACCAAGTTCTGTTTTTTCTTTGGCATTTTCAGAAATTTTTAAATATGTTTTTGCAGATTGTAAGCCAACTAAATAAGAACCATCAAAAATTAATTGATTTAAAGTCGCTGTTGCACTCATATTTTGTTTTGTTCCAAAGGCAACTTCAGTAAATTCACCTTCAACACCGCCAAAAAATTCAGCAGGAATTAAAGATACTTGTTGTTTAATCCAGTTTTGGTAATCAATAGTGGCACTTATATGAGGTAGACCAATGGTGGTAGTTTCCCATTTTTTCATTCTTGCAGCTTCAATATCTCTAGAGGCATTTATTGCCGAATAACTGTTTTCTAAAGCATAATCTATTGCCTCCTCTAACGAAAGACTAATGCTTTCTTGAGCACTTAAATTAATGCTTAGCATTATTGCAATAACTAATAGTATTGTTTTTTTCATTATTAAATTGCGTTTATTTCTAATTGTTCTTCTAAAATTTTTATTCCTTTTAATGTAGCAATTGCTCTAATATGATATTCAAGTGCTTTTAATTCTAATTTACTGATGGTGTTTTTGTTATATGTATAAAGGTTAGTGTCGTGAACACTCATCATTAAAGAAAAATAGAATTTTGTAGTCAATTCTTTATCTAAATTTGTTCTATAAATTCCTTCCTGAATCCCTTTTTCAATATTTTTTAAAATGCAATCTTTAAACATTGAAAATTCATCTTTTATAATTTTGGTGTACGTTTCTGGATAGTATTTTTGAAGTTGATACATTGGTGAGTTGTCAGAATTTTTAAATAGCTCTGAAAATATTTTTTTAATTTCAAAGTTTTCCTGAATGGCATTATACCCTTTGTCACAAACACACAAAACCATATTATAAGCACTTTGGTGCATAAAACTAATAGAACTATCTACAAGTTCAACTTTGTTTTTAAAGTGCTTATAAATTGTTTTTTTTGAGATACCTAAATCATTTGCAATATCGTCCATAGTAACACTTTTAAAGCCGTACTTTAAAAATGTTTCACCAGCCTTTTTTAAAATTATTTCCTTCATACTACTTTACTTTTTTATAAAAAGCGAGTGCAAATATATAAAAGGAAACTTTAGATACCAAAAAAGTTTCTGAAGTTTTAACAATTTTATAACATTCAAAAAAATAAATCAATTATAAAAAGTAACTTCAAAGATGTATTTTTACAAAAAAATAGAATTTAAATGAATATAGTTGATACCTATAAAGAAGATTTTATTAGTTATTTACAAAAAGAAGTAACAGTAAAAGAACCTGAAAATTTATATGCCCCAATACATTATATTTTACAAATAGGAGGTAAGCGATTGCGTCCAATTTTAACAATAATGACATGTGATTTGTTTGAAGGAAAGCCCAAAGCAGCGTATAATGCAGCTTTGGCAATAGAGCTTTTTCATAATTTCACCTTAATACACGACGATATTATGGACAGCGCTCCAATTAGAAGGGGTAAACAAACTGTGCACGAAAAATGGGATGTTAATACTGGAATTTTATCGGGTGATGCTATGATGATTTTGGCTTCACAGTGTTTTAATAAATATGAACCAGAACTTTTTAAGAAATTAACTCTTTTATTTAATAAAACTGCCTTAGAAGTTTGCGAAGGGCAACAATTAGATATTGATTTTGAAACCAGAAATAATGTTACTATTGCTGAGTACATTAAAATGATTACCTATAAAACTTCAGTTTTGGTTGCAGCTGCAATGGAAATGGGAGCAATTATTGCAAATGTAGATAAAAATGAAACTGATAAAATTTATAATTTTGGACTGAATTTAGGAATCGCATTTCAATTACAAGACGACTTTTTAGATACTTTTGGAGATGCAGCAACTTTTGGCAAACAAATTGGGGGTGATATTTTAGAGAATAAAAAAACCTTTTTATATCTAAAAGCATTGGAAGTTTGTGATAAAAACGATAAAGAAAAATTATTGGGTTTTTATAGCACTAAAATTAATTCTGAAACTAAAATAAAAGAAGTTACGGGCCTTTTTAATAGGAATAAAATTGCAGAGATTACTGCAAAAGAAATCGGAGCATATACGCAAAAGGCATTCATTATTCTTGAAACTTTAAGTATTCAAGAAAGTAAAAAAGAGCAATTGAAAAACTTTGGGTTAAGTTTAATGAAACGCAGTATTTAATGGTAAAACCACAAAATTCTTTAGAATTATTAAAACTTGTTAAAACAGAGAACTTATTAGTAAAGTTGATAGAACAGCTTAATAAAGATTTTCAATTAAGTGGTGTTTCTAAAAATTATGAAAGAACTTTTACAATTGAAGAATTAAATAAAGAATTAACAGAAACAATTTTAAATTTAATTCAGTTTAAATACGATGATTATTTAAACGTAATGTACAGAGTTGATGTTTCTGAAAAAGATTTGGCAACAATTACCAACAATGATTTAGTTACAACTGTAAATCAAATTTCATTTCTTATTTTAAAAAGAGAGTTTCAAAAAGTTTGGTTAAAACAAAATTACAAGTAACATTTGAGTTATTTAATCTTCCAAATTTTAACTGAATATTTGGGAATCAAAAAGTTAATAGAATCATAAAAAATTAAATAAATTTTATTTTTTAAAAATTACACAAAAGAGTTGTACATAAAATAAAAAGTAGTAATTTTGCACCCAGTTTTAGGTCCCATAGCTCAGCTGGTTAGAGCACCTGACTCATAATCAGGGGGTCC
>CBDUKG010000146.1:0-3623 GCA_965367745.1 uncultured Flavobacteriaceae bacterium
AGAATTAGACGAATTAAGAGCTATTTCAACTTCAGGAAAAGATTATTTAGATGCTATGTTGGCACGTGAAATTGAACGTACCGGAATCACTTCCTTAAAAATAGCATTTAACAACGTTTTTGGCTATTATATTGAAGTCCGTAATTCTCATAAAGATAAAGTTCCTGTGGAATGGATTCGTAAGCAAACGTTGGTAAATGCCGAACGTTATATTACTGAAGAATTAAAAGAATACGAAACGAAGATTTTAGGTGCTGAAGAAAAAATCGGCAAACTTGAACACGAGCTTTTTGCTGAATTAATTAGTAATTTGTTAGATTACATCCAACCAATACAATTAAATGCACAATTAATAGCGCAAATAGATTGTTTACTGTCTTTTGCGGAACTTGCTAAGTACAATAATTATGTACGTCCACAATTAGATGAAAGCACCGATTTAGAGATTAAAAATGGACGTCATCCTGTTATTGAAAAACAATTACCAATTGGCGAAGAATACATTGCAAATGATGTTGTTTTAAATAGAAATTTGCAACAAATTATTATGATTACCGGTCCTAATATGAGTGGTAAATCCGCAATTTTAAGGCAAACGGCTTTAATAGTACTATTAGCTCAAATGGGAAGTTATGTGCCCGCACAAAATGCCAGAATTGGTGTGGTTGATAAAATATTTACACGTGTTGGCGCAAGTGATAATATTTCTATGGGCGAATCTACTTTTATGGTAGAAATGAATGAAACTGCTAGTATATTGAATAATATTTCCGAACGAAGTTTGGTATTATTAGACGAAATCGGACGTGGAACAAGTACCTATGATGGAATTTCTATAGCTTGGGCGATTGCCGAATATTTGCACGAACATCCTTCAAAGGCAAAAACATTATTTGCCACGCATTATCACGAATTAAATGATATGACCAAAACATTTGAGCGTGTTAAAAACTTTAATGTTTCTGTAAAAGAATTAAAAGATAAAGTTATATTTCTTCGAAAATTAGTTCCTGGAGGAAGTGAGCATAGCTTTGGTATTTATGTTGCTAAATTAGCTGGAATGCCCACTTCTGTAATTCATAGAGCAAGTAAAATGCTGAAACAATTAGAAAAGAATCATACAAACGCTGAGGTGAAAGAAACCTTAAAAAGTGCTGCTGAGAATGATATGCAATTAAGTTTTTTCAATTTAGATGATCCACTTTTGGAAGATATCAAGGAAGAAATTCTATCAACAAATATTGATACACTTACACCCATTGAAGCATTAATGAAGTTGAATGAAATTAAAAGAATGTTGACCAAGAAAAATGGTAAATAATTTAGAACAAGGTTTTTTTGGAATTGGGATTCAAAATGGTAAAACACCTGAAAATTTAGGTGTTTTATGGCGTTCTGCTCAAAATATGGGAGCCAGTTTTATTTTTACAATTGGGAACAGATACGCAAAACAAGCTTGTGATACACATAAAGCAACAGGAGCAATGCCTTATTTTCATTATGAATCTTTTGAAGATTTTTATAATAATTTACCAAAAGGAGCGCAATTAGTTGGTGTTGAGTTAGATGAAAAAGCAGCACCCTTAGAAACTTTTAAACATCCAAGGCGTTGTGTTTATTTATTAGGCGCTGAAGATCACGGCTTGTCTAAAGCAGCTATTGAAAAATCACACTTTCTTGTGAAATTTAAATCAGTTTTAAGTTTAAATGTTTCGGTTGCTGGGAGTATCGTAATGTATGATAGGCAATCTAAAATTTCTTAAGATATTCTTCGTATAAAATATAACGTTTTTATACTATCTTTGTATTCTAAACATTTTAAAATGTATCTATTTATTAGCGGAGCTGAAATATTTGTAATATTAATTATTGTGGTAATGGTATTTGGTGCGGACAAGTTACCAGAGATTGCTCGTGGTTTAGGTAAAGGGATGCGTCAGGTTAAAGATGCAACTAACGATATAAAGCGTGAAATAAAAAATAGTGCAGAAAAAAACGACATTGACATCGATATTGCTTCAAATATTAAAAAGGAAATTAATAAAGTAACGGACAATATTGAAGAGTATACCCAACCTGTAAAAAAAATAAAAGACACTATTATTGACGATATTACAGGTCCTATTAAAAGAAACAAGTAATTTTGGAATTACTGAATCCACTTATTGAATACGATAAACAGTTGCTACTTTACTTACATTCAAAAGGTTCTTTAACTTGGGATGCTTTTTGGATTTTTATTACCAACCCATTACATTGGATTTGGTTGTTTTTTGTAATTTATTTTTTAGGATACAAAATATTTGGATTCAAAAAAACCACTGTAATTTCTATATTTATTGCTGTTAGTGGTATTGTGTCTTTATGGTTGGTGAACTGGATAAAAAATGGTGTTCAAAGGTTACGACCAATAAATGATACCTCAATAAACGAATCTTTAAGAGTTTTAATCGAACAAAAAGATTTTAGTTTTGTATCTGGACATGCAACCGTTTCTTTTACGATTGCTTTTCTATCTTTTTGGATTTTAAAAAAGCATTATAAACACGCTTATATTTTATTTTTATTTCCAATTTTGTTTGCTTATAGTAGAATATATTTAGCAGTACATTACCCGATTGATATTATTGTAGGAATGGTTTTAGGTTTTTTAATTGCGTTATTATTTTATAAAGTAATGTACTTTTTTGTATTGAAAGACTAGTATCTAAATTTTGCTTTAAAACAAATTTGCATTAGGATGTCTTACCTGCGTAGGCAGGTATCCATAAGTTGTCGTTTTAGATTCGCATTGGATAGGTGTTTTTTAAAAAAATTAGTATAGATTCCTGATTTCTCAGGAATGACATTCAACTTTAAAACAAAAGGCCAATTAGCCGATTATCAGATATTATTATATGTATTTTTATGAGTATTATTTAACTCTAGTTATAGTTAAACCATCTCTAATAGGGAGTAAAACTGTTTCAACCCGCGTATCAGTATTTAATAATTTATTATATGCAATAAGTGTTTTTGTATCCTCATCATTTGGTTTAAGATCCTCAAGTATTTTACCACTCCACAAAACATTATCAGATAAAATTACACCTCCCGGATTCATGTGATCTATTATTAAATTAAAGTAATTTATATAATTAGATTTATCGGCATCTATAAAAACCAAATCAAATTTTTGAGTTAAGGTTGGAATAACGTCTAATGCATTTCCAACTACTTGTTGAATTTGATTTTTATAAGCAGATTTATTGAAATATTTTTTTGCAAAATTTTCTAATTCTTCATTTTTATCTATCGTAATTAATTCTCCATCTTTTTGCATTCCTTCAGCCAAACATAATGCAGAATACCCTGTGTACGTGCCAATTTCTAGAATGTTTTTAGGATGTATTAATTTTGAAATCATAGACAATAATCTACCTTGATAGGAACCACTTAACATCCGTGGGTTTAACACTTTTTGCCAGGTTTCTTTATTTAATTGCTGCAATAATTCAGGTTCTTTTTGTGAATGATTTACTACATAAGTGTCTATTTTTTCTGGTAAAAAACTCATTATTTTTTAATTTTAAAATTACAAAAAGAGATTATTTATTAAGTTATTTTTAGACAATTTAATTTTG
>CBDUKG010000147.1:0-3592 GCA_965367745.1 uncultured Flavobacteriaceae bacterium
CATTGGCTCGGTAGAAAGTTTTGAAAATAAAATAGCAAAAGCACAAGAAGGATTTTCTACTGAAGAAAAAATTGATATTCTTTATCAAAATAGAACTAATTTGATTGATACACTATTTTGGATCTTACCGTTTGCCATAATTATTCTCTTTTGGTTATTTATATTCCGAAGAATGGGTGGTGGTAGTGGTCTTGGCAGTTCGCTTTTTAATTTCAGTAAAACCAATGCCAGGATTCTTGAAACAGAAGGCAAAAGCGCTGTAACTTTTAAAGATGTTGCAGGTTTAAAAGAAGCTAAAGTTGAAGTTATGGAAGTTGTGGATTTTCTTAAAAACCCAGAAACCTATACAAAATTAGGTGCAAAAATACCTAAAGGAGTTATGCTCGTGGGACCGCCAGGAACAGGAAAAACGCTTATAGCTAAAGCTGTTGCAGGCGAAGCAAAAGTGCCTTTTTTCTCAATGTCGGGTTCAGAATTTGTTGAAATGTTTGTCGGCGTTGGCGCCTCCAGAGTGCGTGATTTATTTAAGCAAGCAAAGAGCAAAGCACCAAGTATTATTTTTATTGATGAAATTGATGCTGTTGGAAGATCCAGAGGGAAAGTGAATGCTTTTCAGGCAAATGATGAGCGAGAAAGCACTTTAAACCAATTACTTACAGAACTTGACGGCTTTGGGCCAAATACTGGCGTAATCGTTCTTGCCGCCACCAATAGACCAGATGTTTTGGATAAAGCTCTTTTGCGTCCGGGAAGATTTGATAGACATATTTATTTAGAATTACCTAATAAAACAGAGCGTGAAGAAATTTTTAAAGTACATATTCGTAAGTTAAAACTTGCAAAAGATGTCGATATAAATTCTTTAGCTGCCTTAAGTCCGGGCTTTTCTGGAGCAGATATTGCCAATATTTGCAACGAGGCAGCACTTATAGCAGCACGTTATAAAAAACAGCTTATTGAACAGAGTGATTTTATGGAAGCCAGAGACCGTGTTATTGGAGGTTTAGAGCGTAAAAGCAAAATTATTTCGCCAAAAGAAAAGAATATAATTGCACATCACGAAGCTGGTCATGCTGTGGCGAGTTGGCATTTGAAGCATGTGGATCCATTAGTAAAAGTATCTATTATTCCAAGAGGAAAATCGTTAGGGGCGACTTGGTATTTACCAGAAGAGCGTCAAATTATAACTAAAGCTCAATTTTTGGATCAAATATGTGCATCGTTAGGAGGCCGAGCGGCAGAAGAAGTCATTTTTAATGAAGTTTCTTCAGGAGCTTTAGACGATTTAGAGAAGGTAACAAAACAAGCTTATAATATGGTTGCTTTTTATGGCTTGGACGATGAAATTGGTCCTATGAGTTTTTATGATTCAACCGGTGAAAATGAACGCTTTTTAGGAAAACCATACAGTGAAAATATGGCAATGTTAATTGATAGAGAAGTAAAGGATTTAATAGATGCCTCTTATAAAAGAACCAAAAGTTTATTAGTAAAACATAAAAATGAATTGGAAACTTTAGCCAAATTATTATTAAAGAAAGAAGTGGTTTATTTAGAAGATCTTGAAACTATCTTAGGAAAACGAACTAAAGAAATTCCAGTCAACCTTAAAGATTAACTTTATATTAGTTCAAATCTTTTTTAAAACTGATACGTATCATTTTAATTGTTTTTATAAATAAAGAACTTTATTAATAATTAAATATAAAATATTATAAAAAAACAATTTTTATTGCCTTAATACTTTGTTTAATTGTCAAACACTTTGAGAAATTTTGTATTTCACAAAGTTACATTCTAAAATATATAACTTAAAAGCTTGTATTATGAAAAACGAACTAATTTTTAATTCAGATTTACATTTTGAGCACAATCAATGGAAACGGGAACTCTTCTTTTGGGAAGATGAGTTAAAATCTTTTCAAAATAGATTAGAAGAGCTTGTTAAAAGGTGGACCAAAAAAGAAATGCTGGTTGAATTGGAACATTATCAAAATCAATTTACACTGCAAAATGAAGTTATAAATACGCTTCAAGAAGATATCCATATTCATGAAATAAGTATAGCTGCAGCTAGTAAAAAAGGAAAAGACCTGTTAGATACCGCTCTGGTTAAAAAACACATTGAGTTTAGAAACAGAATGGAAGTACAACGTAATATTTATAGAGACTTAAAAAAGGAATTTTTTAAGTTTTTAACAAAATACATGTAGGTTTTTAAATATTCAGGCTACTACATTTTTTAACCAGTATTAACTACTAATTAAATTTGATGGAAGATAGTTTTTTAGTTCAATTACAGGATTTTCACTTAACACAACTAGAGTTTCTTATAAGAATTTTGGTGACAGTTGGAATTGGTTTTGTAATAGGGTTAGAACGTGAATTTTCTCAATTCTCTGAAAAGGAAGAGGTTTTTGCGGGTGTTAGAACATATACGCTGGTGGCGTTGTTAGGTTTTTTAACTGCATTTTTAGGAATTACTTTTACCTATTGGATTTTTATTGCAGGTTTTTTAAGTGTTGTTTGTATTGTAGCAATTTCTTATTGGGTAAGTGCTCACCAAGGTAGCATTGGAGGAACTACCGAATTTGCCACAATTCTAACTTTTTTATTAGGTGCTTTAACATTAATTGGCGCTATAAATGCAAGTTTGGCACTAACTGTTGTGATTGTAGTTTTGTTATCACTTAAAGTAAAACTGAGAACAATTATCGGACAAATAACACAAAAGGAGCTATATGCTTTTGTGCGTTTTGTAATTATTGCTTTACTAATTTTACCATTTTTGCCAAATAACTATTTTGGTCCCTATAACGTAATTAATCCAAGAGAAGTAGGTTGGGTTATTGTTTTAACATCTGGTTTTGGTTTTGTTGGATATACTTTAATGAAGTTTTTAGGAACTAACAGAGGAATCTTATTAACCAGTATTTTAGGAGGTTTGGTGTCTAGTACAGTTGTAACTTTTACGTTTTCAAAAAAAAGCAGTGAAACTCCAGCCCTTTCTCAAAATTATGCTGTTGGGATTTTTGCTGCATCAACCATTATGGTTATTAGAATGTTTTTGTGGGTGTATATATTTAATTCTAAAATGTTAAATGGCCTTATTATTCCTTTATTAATTGTTTTTTTTACAGCTTTAGGAGTTACTTTTTTTCTCTATAAAAAACAACTTACAAAACCTCATTTTAAAGAAAAAATGCAATTAGGAGATCCTTTAAATGTTAAAAATGCTGCTTTTTTTGGAATTTTCTATATTGGAATATTATTACTTATAAGTTATGCAAGTACTACGTATGGAGGAAAAGGAATTTATATTTCAAGCGCCATAAGTGCCTTAACAGATATTGATGCTATTGCTATTTCTGTATCAAAATTAGGGGGTTCAACAATTAATTTTTTAACCGCTCAAAATGCTATTTTATTAGCAACACTTTCTAATACTATAGTTAAAATTGGAATTACCATTTGGACTGGCAGTAAAGCCTTAAAAAAATACGTGCTTATAGGTTATGGCTTTATTTTTATTGCAGGAATTGTAGGTTTCATTATTTTGAATTAGAATAGTTAAGAATCTTATATTTTTTAA
>CBDUKG010000148.1:0-3521 GCA_965367745.1 uncultured Flavobacteriaceae bacterium
TTTTTCCTAATTGTTTGTATTCTATTAAAAAAGCATCGTGTCCGTGTACCGAATTTATTTCGTTGTAAGTAACATTCGGATGCGTTAATGCTAATTGTTTATGCGTTTCTTTGTTTTCTTCAGCTGTAAAAAATAAATCTGAATCTACTCCAACAATGTGAATATTTGCTTTAATAGTATCTAACACATGTTCGTTTCTCCCTTTAGTAACATCAATAGTTTTTAGCAATTGATTCATTAATCTGTAAGCAGATAATTGAAAACGTTCTTGTAATTTTTTACCGTGATGCAGCAGCCAACTTTCTACATTAAAAATTTCTAACTCTTCATTTTTAGAACGTTGAAAACGTTCTTTAAAAGATTCTGGAGTTCTGTAACACAACATTGCGTGCATACGAGCATCGTGTACTGGATTGCTAGAATTTAATAAAAATTGTTCTTGAATTTGGCAATTTGCTATGAGCCAATCTGTTGCCTTCCAATCTGTTGCAACTAAAATTAAATGTTCTGTAATTTCAGGATTTATTACTGCCATTTCCCAAGCAATTCCACCACCTAAAGAACCCCCAATCAAAGCAAATAAACCCTCAATTTTTAAAGCCTTCAACCCTAATAAAAAAATATTCGCAATATCACGAGCTTCAAAATCTTTGTAATTTTCTATTACAAAACCATCGTATCCATTTCCAGGAATATTAAATGATAAAATAGTATAATGATTGGTGTCTATAACTTTCTTTTGTCCTACCAAATCAATCCACCAGCCATCTTCCCCTGCAACATTTGAATTTCCTGTTAAGGCATGATTCACTAATATTATTGGTGCCGAATACAATTCCTTCCCAAAAACTTCATAAGAAAGTTGAAGGCGATCGCTTTTTATTCCTTTTTCAGAAATAAAATTAGTTAGTGTTATGTGTTTTAATTGATTCATCAATAATTATTTAAAATAGCTTCCTTTTCAGGATTGTTTGTGCTTAAAAAAATTATTGTTAGAAGAAATGCAGAAAATTACTCAAAGTAATTTCGTTTAGTTATCTATCCAAAATGGGTAGAATTTAGCACCTTCTTTAAAAGTTAAAGGGTTGCTAAGGCTTCACAGGGTCTATTCCCTCTGCCTTTCTTGATAACAATAGTCAATACGTTTATGAACTAAGGCGCAAATTAACACAATAATTTTTTCTCACACAAAATTTAATGTACTAATGTTTCTATTTTTTTAAAAGCTTCTTGTAAATCTTGTTTTAAATCTTCAATATCTTCAAGTCCTACAGACAATCTAATCAAATCTTGACTAACCCCAGCTCCTTTTTGTTGTTCTGCAGTTAATTGTTGATGTGTAGTACTTGCAGGATGAATAATTAATGATTTTGTATCGCCAATATTGGCCAATAATGAAAAAAGTTGCGTTGCATCAGTTACTTTTTTAGCAGCTTCGAAACCTCCTTTTACACCAAAAGTTACCAAGCCACTTTGACCTTTTGGTAAATACTTTTTAGCCAATGTATTGTACTTACTACTTTCTAATCCAGGATAGTTTACCCAAGCAACTTCTTCTCTACTTTCTAACCATTGCGCTAATTCCAAGGCATTTGCACTATGTTGTTTTATACGAACTGGCAAAGTTTCTAATCCTTGTATAATTTGAAATGCATTAAACGGGCTTAAAGCTCCACCAAAATCACGTAATCCTTCTAAAATAAGTTTAAATGTAAAAGCTGCTGCTCCTAAAGCTTCGCTGTAAACCAGCCCGTGATATCCTTCCGAAGGTTCCGTAAATTCTGGGAACTTTCCATTTGTCCAATCAAAAGTACCAGCATCAATTATAGCACCTCCTAACGAGTTTCCTTGTCCGCCAATATATTTTGTTAATGAATGAATTACCAGATTCGCTCCGTGTTTTATAGGATTTAATAACGCTGGACTTGCTACTGTATTATCAACAATAAATGGAACACCAGCTGCTTTTGAATGCACTGCTATTGCTTCCAAATCTAATACATCTAACTTTGGATTTCCTAAAGATTCAACAAAAAAGGCTCTTGTATTATCTTGAACTGCATCTTTAAAATTTTCAGGATTTGAGGCATCAACAAAAGTTGTAGTAATTCCTAATCTTGGCAACGTAACGTTTAACAAAGTAAATGTTCCACCATACAAACTACTTGAAGCTATAATATGATCTCCGGCTTTTAGTAACGTTAACAATCCTGTTGAAATTGCTGAAGTTCCAGAAGCAAAAACAACTGCTCCAACTCCTCCTTCGATTGCAGCCAAACGTTGTTGTAAAATATCGTTGGTTGGATTGTTTAATCTTGTATAAATAAATCCTAATTCTTTTAATGAAAATAAATTTGCTGCGTGTTCTGTATCGTTAAAGACATACGAAGTTGATTGATAAATTGGAACAGCTCTAGTTCCTCCATTTTTTGTTGTATCGTGTCCTGCGTGTAATGCTTGTGTTGAAATTTTTTGAGTACTCATAATTATATTTTTTAATGTTTTTTTTAAATATTTAAATTAAAAAAGCCCCTTTGGTTTTAGGTATTACCAAAGGGACTTTTATCTATTTAGATTTTAATTTCCATTTATTTTTGGCAATACCGTATCATTGTGTTACGCATCATTTGCATACACATTTCAAATTGGTTTGACATTTTATTTTTGTAAATAACTTTCATTTTAAAGTTGATTGTAATAAAAAAACCTCTGATTTTCATCAGAGGTTTTTTTATTATTTATATTTTATTAAATTTTAAACAATAACATCCTCTGTGTAAATATTACACATCATAGTACGCATTGTATTAAAATTAATTGTCATTTTTAGCTATTTTGATGCGACAAATGTAATTACATTTTTTTAATATCCAACAAAAAATTTATTTATTTTAACTCAGCTGTTCCAAAACTAACGGAAAAATCTACACACCAAATATTCACAAGTTTATATTTTGATAAATCTGTATTTGCCGGAATTGAATATGTGAAATCACCTGAAACGCCTTTTAAATCTCCAAGATTTACATATTCGGTTGCGTTGGTATCTGTTGATAAATAAACCAATAATTTTGGTCCGTTATCGGTTTTAAAGTTTGTAAATGTTAGCTCTGTTTTATCAGAATTAACAGCAGCTTTTCCAGAAGTTGGATGTGCTCCATTTATAAAATCTCCCATTACAAAAATGGTTTCATTCATATTATTTTCTTCATTTTCAATTTGATCAACAATAATTTCCATTTCATCGTTTTCTGAGCAATTGCTAAATACTAAAGCAAAAAGTACTAATACGGTTATTTTTTTTAACATAAATATGAGTTTTATACATAAAAGTCGTAAAAAGATTAAAATCATTACAAAATATATATTTAGAAATTATTTAACAGTTATTTTGTGTTTAGCTTTTAAATTTTCATAAATTTGCAAACGAAATATTCAAGAGGAAAAATTTGAACTGATTGCAACCTCATTAAAAAATGCTAAAGCAGTAATTACTTACTCCTTTTAGCGACCAACGCAAT
>CBDUKG010000149.1:0-3425 GCA_965367745.1 uncultured Flavobacteriaceae bacterium
TTAAAACCTGAGACTATTCAACAACAAGTACTTTTTAAAGCGCAATTATTTGTTCCGTATCAAGCAAAGAATATTGAACTTAAACCACTAAATAAGAACTGTGAGCAAGGATTTTACATTCATTTTAATGAATTGCAACAATTTAATATGTGTAAATTTCACATTCCTTCAAAAATAAATTGGTTACAGGAAATCCAGATACAAACTAAATGGCAATCTTTTGAGCAATTTTCACAAACAATTGAGCTATTTTTAAATCAGAAGTCAGCACCACTTTGCTGGTTAAAACATCCGAACGGAGAAACTGAAAAGTTTTTTGTTGTTTGGTGGTAAATTACCAATTAAAGATTTCATTATGAATTTTTCTTGTTAAAATAAGAACCGTTATTTTTTGTCATTTTTAAAGAAAAAAAGAAAAACCGATTTATAAAATAGTTTTCAGTATTTTAGCAAACGCTACTATACTAAAAATAATACATGTTAAATTTTACTACTTATAAACATAAAACGTCTAAAGATTGGGTGACTTTTGTTCACGGTGCAGGAGGAAGTTCGTCTATTTGGTTTAAACAAATTAGAAGTTTTAGTAAAGCCTTTAATGTGCTAGTGCTAGATTTAAGAGGACACGGAAACAGCAAACATGTGTTAAAAGATGCTTTTAGAGAGAAATATACATTTGATGGCATTACCCACGATATAGTTGAAGTAATAGACCATTTAAAAATTAAAACATCTCATTTTGCTGGAATTTCCTTAGGTACTATTTTAATTAGAAATTTGGCAGAGAAACACCCAGAGCGTGTAAAAAGTATGATTATGGGTGGAGCTATTATGAAACTCAACTTAAAATCTCAATTTTTAATGCGTGTAGGTGTACTTTTTAAATCTGTAGTTCCTTATTTAATATTATATAAATTGTTTGCATTTATTATTATGCCGAGAAAAAATCATAAAAAGTCTCGTTTAATTTTTGTGAATGAAGCTAAAAAGTTATATCAAAAAGAATTTGTAAGATGGTTTAAATTAACTTCTGAAATTAATCCATTATTACATTTTTTTAGAACAACAGCTATTAATATTCCTACATTTTATATAATGGGTGAAGAAGATCATTTGTTTTTACCTTCCATAAAAAAAGTAGTTGAAACACATTTAAAATCGACACTATTTATAATAGAAAATTGTGGCCATGTGGTAAATATTGAGCAAGCGCAAATATTCAACCAACAATCAATACAATTTATTAAAAATCAGTAAATTAACCTTTTAATTAGGCCATTTTATAGTGTCATCATTTATAAATAATGGAGACCATTGAATTTCGTCTAGAACGCCATCTGTTAACCAAAAGTTGATGGATTTTTCATCAATTTCAATTACTTTATGATCTTCATTATCGCTATCAGAACAATCTTCAACAAATATTTCACCTAAATCAATTTCGTCTAGCTGATCAACTAATTTTTTTTCACATAAACCTATTAGGGAAGCCTCCTCTAATTCATAAAAATCTGAGCTTACTGAAAACATCATTAATTTCCAATTTTCAGCTTCATCAAAACTAATTGATAAAAACAATTCGTCATATTCCCAAGATTCTGTTCCATCGTTTGCAGCATCGGAATGCGAATATTTGTCGATTAATGCAGGTTCTCCAAGTAATTCTTTAACTTGATCTCTAGACATTCCAAATTTTAGAAATCCCAGTCCAACGCCAGGCTTAATTTCTTTTAATTCTTTTAACATTATAAAATTTAATTAATAATTTTTACGCAAATATAATTTATTATCCCTTACGAAAATTATCCTTTTCCAAGCTTTTTTAATGCCACCCATTGTCTAAACATATCTCTTGCGTCAGTTGCCGGATATCCCACTACTGTTTTTCCGGCAGGAACATCACCCATTACACCAGAACCACCACCAACAACGGCTCCAGAACCAATTGTAACATGATCTTTTATTGAAGATGCTCCACCAATAACAACACCATCTCCTAAAGTAACAGAACCTGCTAAACCACTACTTCCTGCCATAATACAAGAACGGCCTAAAATACAATTATGAGCAATTTGAACTAAATTATCAATTTTACAACCATCGCCAAGTATTGTTGAACTAAATTTTGCACGATCAACAGATGAATTTGCACCAATCTCTACATTGTTTCCAATTATTACATTTCCAATATGAGGTATTTTTACCAATCCACTGCTATCTGGTCGATATCCAAAGCCATCTGCACCAATACTTACATTTGAATGAAAAATACAATCACTTCCTATCTCAGTTCGCTCACGAATAACAGTTCCAGACCAAACTACGGTCCTATTTCCAATTATAGAATCATCAAAAATTGCAACATTCGGATATAAAATTACACCATCCCCTATTTCAACATCTTTTCCAACGTAACAATTTGCTCCAATTTTGCAGCCTGCTCCAATTTTTGCAGTTTCGTGTATTACAGCAGTTGGGTGCAAATCAACATCAAATTGCGGAAGACTTGGGTTAAAAATCTCTAACACTTTCGCCATTGCTAAATCAGCATTTTTCACTTTTATAATTGCTCTGTTCTCTAGCGTTTCAACTTTTAAATTATCGTTAACAATTGCTGCACAAGCATTTGAAGTTTCCCACAAATGAACAAACTTTCTATTTCCAATAAAAGTAATTTGATTTTCGGTTGCTTTTTCTAAGCTTTCTGGACCTGTAATTTTCTTAGTAGTATTGCCAATTAATTCACCTTCTAAAAGGGCATTAATTTCTTTAATTGTATATGATTTCATTGATTTTATGGTATTTAGACTAAAATTCTAAAAGCAATAAATATATTATTTTTAATTTTAATAGTTACTTACTTTTCTTCTAAATTATAGATATTCAAGTTTTATTTTTTTACACTTCTTATTTATACTGAATTTTAAAAATGTTGGTTCTTATTTCTATTAAAATTTAGTACTTTGCAACTTTAAAAACCAACTATTAAATGAAAGTTTGTATTGCTGAAAAACCAAGTGTTGCTCGCGAAATTGCTACTGTTTTAGGAGCAACTACAAGACATGATGGTTATTATGAAGGAAACGGTTATGCTGTTACCTATACTTTCGGACATTTATGCACGCTTTTTGAGCCAAACGACTACAAGCCACATTGGAAAAGTTGGGATTTAAATAACTTGCCTATGCTTCCTGAAAGATTTGAAACTAAAGTTGTTGCAAATGATGGCATTCAAAAGCAATTTAATATTGTAAAAAGTTTATTTGATAGAGCTGACGTAATTATAAATTGTGGTGATGCTGGGCAAGAAGGAGAATTAATTCAACGTTGGGTTATTAACCAAGCAAATTATAAAGGTGAAGTACAACGCTTATGGATTTCCTCTTTAACTACTGAAGCTATTAAAGAAGGTTTTCAAAATTTAA
>CBDUKG010000150.1:0-3310 GCA_965367745.1 uncultured Flavobacteriaceae bacterium
CACTAATGTAAGGAGACCATTTTAAATCTGGAATTCTTCTAGATCCAAAATCTACGATATCTACCCAATGAAATTCTAATTGTGCGCCAATATTTAATAAATAAGTTTTACCATGGTGTGCTCTTAATAAAACACCACCATCTGTTGATAAATCTTCTGCCCATTGACCAAAATGATCTAATTTTGCAGACATATAAGATAGTTCTGCCCTAACTCTAAAATGCTCTGCCCAATAATTAGTTCGCTGATTCCAACGGTATCTGTAATCGGTAAAATTTAGATAATAAACTGCTCCAAACCCTGGGCCTACATTACCTGCAACATTACTTTTTAAATGATTTCTTTCGCCGTAATCTGTAGTAAATGAAGCGGATCCAGAGATTAAGCCAATTTCATGGCTGCTTTCATCTTGAGCGTTTAGGCTTATAGTTATAAGGCTAACTATAATAATGGTTGCTATTTTATATACGATTTTCAATAAATAGGGGTTTGTTTTATCAAATGTACTAAAATCTATATAAACTTTAAACCAAATAATTAATTATTCAATTATAAGGTTTTCTGTCAGATCCCAATTGGCTCTTATTTCAATTTCTTTATCAAAAAACTTAATTTTTTCTGGTTGTCGCTTTTCTAAAAAATTACCTGTATCCCAAATTCCGTTGTTATTTTTATCGGTTGTAACTCTTAAAAAATAATTACCAGGCTCTAAAGATTCAAATTTAATGGTTTTTAATTCACTTATTTTAGCAACTCTTACAACCACATTTTTGCTGTTTATTAGCTCTATTATAAATGAAGATTTTAGGGAACTTTCTATATTTACATTTAAAATTCCGTAATCTTCTGGGGTTTTTGTAGCTACTTTAACAGATAAACTGTCGTTTACAGTGTTGTAAATATCGGTTATTGCATTCGGTAACACTTCAACGGTGTATTCAGATTCTGGCTTTTTATCAAAATTTAAATATAGTTTGGTTTTAGATTTTGATAAAATTGGTTTAAAATTAACTTTTACAGTGTCTTGATTAACTATTGAAATAAAAGATGTATCAATTTTAATAATTGGTGTATTAGAAGTAATCGCAAGTGTATCAATTAAATTTAATGTATTTCCAACACTATTTTGAATTTTTAAAGTATCCCTTTTTGTACTTCTTAATTTTGCAGTATATTCTTCAAAATACTCACCTTTAGAAACGGTAAAGTTTAAAGAATCTGTTTCAAAAGGAGTGTACCAATAATTAATTGTATCTTTCTTAGTGTCATAAATTATTTCAGATTTAAAATCAGGAGGAGTTTCAGACAAAAGATTAATTATTAAATCTTCTGCTTTTCCTTTAAATCCGAAAATTAAATGCCCGCTATTTACTTCTTTTGGTTTTAATATTTTTAATTTTGGTATTTCTTTAAAAATTGTAAAGTTGTAAACACTATCGGTTGGTAGCGTTAATGTGTCCTCAATAAAACCTATTTTATCAATATCTGGATCGTAAATTTTATTATTATTGGCATCTTTTAAGGCTATAAGTAAATACTTCCCTTTTCTTACATTGCTAATTTCAAACAAAGTACTGTCTAAAGTATTAGAAATATAGCGCGGTTTTTGTTTAAAAACTACAGAATCTGTAAATGCTGTATCATATTCATATAGCATTACGTCTAAATTTTTTGAAGTTTCTTTAACCATTGGGTCTTTAACTTCTCCAGTAACTTCTAAAGAATCTATATAAGTTCCTGTTGAAAAAACATATTTAAAATTCCCTAATTTGTTTTCTTCATTATTATCAACTATGCTATTTCCAAAATTGTATAAATAGGTGGTATTTGCATCTAACGTATCTAGAATTTTTATAGAAATAAATTTACTAGCAGTACCTACAGGGGTTATTATTGGTTCATTTTTTTGAGGAGGAGAAATTATTAGTTGTGTTTTTACATCTTTTAGTTTAATATATTCATCGAAATAAATTTTAATTCTTTTTTCTTTAAAATTTACAGTTTTATTTAATGGGATAGCTTTTTCTAATATTGGAGGAATAGTGTCTTTATCTCCACCAGTAGGAGTTCCTCTTCGTGCACAACTAAAAAGTATGCTTGCAAGTACTAAAACACTTAAAAATTTAAAAAAAGGCAATCTCATATGCATTTGTTTTGGATACAAAATAACAATTATTTTATTAAAAAAACGCAGTAATTATTCAGGTATTATATTTTTGAATTTTTTTATTGGGTATATGCCATAGTTGCAACACTAATTTTAATGTTTTTAGAAGTTTCAAAAGCATTAATGCAAGCTTCAAGCGTAGCTCCGGTTGTAATTATATCATCAATTAAAAGAATGTGTTTGTTTTTAAGGGTATTTGTTTTTTGCAATATAAATTGATGTTCGGAGTTTTTCCACCTATCTAAACGCAATTTTTTTGTTTGAGTTTTAGTCGATGAGGTTTTTAACAGCACATCTTCATAAAAAGGAATATTTAATTTTTGAGATAAACTTTTACCAAAAGTAGAAACCTGATTGTAACCGCGTAATTGTTGTTTTGTTTTATGAAGCGGAACAGGAATAATACAATCTATTGTTTTAAATCTTTTTGAATTGAGCATTATTTCGCCTAACCAATCCCCAATAAAAGTTCCAACTTTTTGTTGGTTTTTATACTTTAATTGATGCATTAATTCTTGCACTTTTCCTTTTTTTAAAAAATACAATAAACTTGTCGCTTCTTGAACGGGAACTCTTCCATAAAATATTTTTTCAACTATATTATCAGTTTCGTTAGTAAAATTTGTTACTGGTAAATCGTGTCTGCAATCAATACAAATTAGTTGTTCGTTTGTTGTTAATTGATCTTTACAACACAAACAAATATCTGGATAAAAAATAGTAAATATATCTTTTAGAAAATTCATAGCTTTTTGGTTAAATTATAAAAAATAATTAATTCAAACAAAATAAATTAAAATAACAATGAGTTATAAAAATTAATCCGTAACTTTATAATTAGTCAGAAATAAAAATCCTCAAAAGTTTTTAGTATTAATTTATAATTTAACTTTGCGTTTTACGTTTAGTTAAAAACTCCAATAAATTATAACCCCCCAAATAAAATAGAAGTCATGGAAGAAGAAAAAAAATCAAATAGTAAAATTATTGTAATTGCATTAGCAGTTTTGCTTATAGGAGCTTTAGCATATACTTTTTATAATAAAAGTGAGCATAAAAAATTAACAGATGCTATTACAGTAGAAAAAGAAGAAATTGAACAAAATTTAGACAATATGATTGTCAAATATGAAGATGCAATTG
>CBDUKG010000151.1:0-3296 GCA_965367745.1 uncultured Flavobacteriaceae bacterium
CTTGGAAAGCGTGTATACGGCAACGTATCGAGGGTTCGAATCCCTTCCTCTCTGCAACAAAAAAACCTTTGAATTTATTAAATTCAAAGGTTTTATTATGTTTTATTAAAATCTAATCCAAAATTTTAAATGTAAGTGGATTGTTGATTTTTAAAGAAACGTCAGTTAAATGTTGTTCCCAAAGTTCTCTAGTTGGAAACTGTTCACTTTCTTTCCAAGCAAAACCAGCATAGTAAATTACTTTGCCATCTATTACATTTAAATGTGCATACGCATTGCTTAAATCTTTTTCATCAGTATCGTATTTTTCAAAATCTATAAAATAGTTTTTTGCAGCAATTATTGCAGTTCCTATTTCTGAATCAGCGTGTGGTTGCCAATAGCTAACCCAACCATTTTTCGTGTTCCCTGAAATTTCACCATCTTTTTCATGTAATGTTAATCCGGCAGAAATGTTAGTTGTTCCATTAATGGAAGTTTTAAATTTAGAGAAGTTACTACCTAAATCTAAACTAATAATTTTAGATTCTTGAATAGTATTTCCGTTGGCATCCCAATCTTCATAATATAAATAAAAACTAGTTCTAATTGGTCCCGTTGTAATGGTACGCCATTTAGAATAGTTTTTTGAAAAGTAGTATTTATCATCATTTTTTACTGCAATTCCACCAACACCTCTGCTAACACCTACATGAAAATTATCTAAACCTTCTCCTGTATCTTCGTGATAACTTCCTGTTTTATCAACCAAAGTTTCTTTGTACCATTTGTTAATAATGGGATATTCCACTTTTTTTAACCACGCATCTACACCACTAGAAAGTGTTCCGTCAGGAATACTATCTTCAATCATTTTTTGCGCTGTTGGACCATAAACTCTAAAAGCAACTTTGTTGTTTTCCCAAGTATAATCGTCGGTGCGCTCAGGTATAAACCGAGAATAACATAAATCTTCGGCAGTTGGTTTTACTAATTCGGTTTTAGAAAGGTAAATTATTTCGAATTTTTTTTCAGAATTGGCGGTTATTGTTGGTTGAAATAATAATTTATCAAAAACTCCGTCACTATCAAAATCCACTAGTTGAGTAACTACTAATTTATTTGAAACAATATCTTTAATACCTAAATTGCTTAAATCTCCAATCTTTAAAAAATCTTTTGTTAATTCAATAGTTTCAAAAGATCTTTCAACAGCTCATGTATTTTTTACAACAATAATGTTCTTTTTTTCTTCTTTTGAACAAGATGCCGAAAAGAGTATCCCTAAAGTGAAAATAAATAGTTTAATAGTTTTCAAAAATTTTAAAATTTGAGGGTTATTGAGCCGATTGTACTTATTCTTCGTTTGAAGGTTTTCCAATAGTGGCTAAAATTCCACCATCAACATAAATTATTTGTCCATTTACAAATTTACTAGCCTTAGAACTTAAAAATATTGCAGCTCCTTGCAAATCATCTGGATCTCCCCAACGTCCTGCTGGAGTTCTTCCAATGATAAAATCATTAAAAGGATGTCCATTTACTCTAATTGGTTCTGTTTGACTAGTCGCAAAATATCCCGGGCCAATACCATTAATTTGAATATTATGTTTTGCCCATTCTGTTGCCATATTACGAGTTAACATTTTTAACCCTCCTTTGGCTGCAGCATAAGCACCGACAGTACTTCTTCCCAATTCACTCATCATTGAGCAAATGTTAATTATTTTCCCTTCTTTTCTTGAGATCATTCCTTTTACCACGTGCTTAGACATAATAAAAGGACTCACTAAATCAACTTTTAAGACTTGTTCAAAATCTTCAACTTCCATTTCTTCTAAGGGAGTTCTTTTGATAATACCGGCATTATTTACTAAAATATCAATAACACCAACTTCAGCCTCAATTTTAGAAATATTTTCAATTACTTGAGCTTCATTTGTAACATCAAAAAGATACCCATGTGCAGTCAATCCTAAAGCTTTATAATAAGCAACAGCATTGTCTAATTTTTTTTGAGAAGAAGCTCCGTTAATAACTAATGTAGCTCCAGCTTTTCCTAAACCTGTTGCCATTGCCTGACCTAGTCCGTGAGTACCACCAGTAATAAGTGCAATTTTTCCAGTTAAATCAAATAAATTTATGGACATAATTTTTGTTTTAATTTATCTTAAATCTGTTATTTTACAAACATCCATGTCTGCGTAATCTAGGTTTTCACCTGCCATTCCCCAAATAAAGGTGTAATTACTTGTTCCTGAACCTGAATGAATTGACCAAGGTGGAGAAATTACCGCTTGGTGATTGTCCATCCAAATATGACGTGTTTCTTGAGGTTCTCCCATAAAATGACAAACTGCTTGATTTTCTGGAATGTCTAAATAAAAATATACTTCCATTCTTCTATCGTGCACATGTGCAGGCATTGTATTCCAAACACTTCCTGTTTTTAGCTCTGTCATTCCCATTTGCAATTGACAAGTAGTTACTATTCCTCCAATAATCATTTGATTAACTGTACGATGATTGGCTGTTTCTAATGAGCCAAGCTCAATTTTATTTGCTTCTGCTTTACTAACTTGTTTTGTTGGATAACTTGTATGTGCAGGTGCAGAGTTTATGTAATATTTTGCTGGATTGTTCGTGTCGTCACTTTTAAAAATAACTTCTTTAGTGCCACTTCCAATATATAAAGCGTCCTTAAAACCTAATTTATAAACTGTACCATCAGCTTCAACAGTGCCGTTTCCCCCTACATTAATAATTCCTAATTCTCTTCTTTCTAAAAAGAATGCTGCTTTTAATGGATCAATACTTTCAAGTTTTAATGGAGCTACAGGAACGGCTGAACCAGCAATATATCTGTCGTAATGCGTATAGGTTAAATTAATTTTACCTACTTCCATTAAGTTATTTATTAAAAATTCTTCCCGAAGTTGTTGCGTGTTATATTCTTTTACTGTTTTTGGACTTGAGGCGTACCTAACGTCATAATTTGTATTCATAATAAATAGTATTTTTTGTAAAAGTAGTAATTTTTATCCAAAATACAATCGATTGTATTTTAAATTTTATTCGCTATATTTGTTCAGAATAAATGACAACGTTACATTTACAACAAGTTGAATGCTCTAAAACTATCTGATTTTTAGAATGAAAAAAGGAAAAATAACAATTCATGATATTTCTAAAGAATTAGGAATAAATAGTTCTACAGTTTCAAGAGCATTAAATAATAGTTCTAGAGTAACACAAAAAACAAAAGATAAAATTCTTAGTAAAGCGGCAGAATTAGGGTATCAAAGAAATAGTTTAGC
>CBDUKG010000152.1:0-3264 GCA_965367745.1 uncultured Flavobacteriaceae bacterium
ATTCTTTATTTCTTGCTCTTTGTACTCCAGTAATATAAGCAAAAGACAAGAATATAATTGCTGTAAAACCACCTAATAAAATTAATAAATTTTGTTCAGAAAGCTTCTCTGTTTCTTCTATATATTCATCTGTTTCAAAACGAATTCTTGTAAATTTATTTCTAATTTTTCTATCTTCTACTTGAAGGCTATCACTTATACGAACATATTCATTTAAATACTTATTAGATTTTTGCCTATCTACTTTTGAAAGCAATAACAATGTTTCTAATTTATCTCTGTAATTATCTAGTTGATCTGCCAACCCAAAAGCCTCATTTGCGTATTTTACAGCTAAAATTGTATCTTTTTTTACCGCATAAAACTCGGATAAATGTCTTTTACAAATAACCACACCTGAAATGTTATTCAAACTATCTCTAATCCGAAGTGATTTATTTAAATCTTCCACTATATTTATTGTATCTCCTCTTAAAAATTTGGTATAGGCAATATTATCTATAAGACGTGCGTAAAAGTTAGAATTTTGATTTTTAAAATTTCTAATGTTTAACGCTTCTTCAAAATGTTCAATAGCCTTTTCGTAATTATTAAGTTTTTGATACGCCAAACCTAAATTACCTAAACTGGCCTCTTTGTAATTTTTTTTATCATTAACTTTCGTTAAATATTCTAGTGCTTTATTATGATAAAAAATAGCACGATCAAACTCTTCAATTTCAATATAAATTAAGCCTAAATAATTATAACACTCATACAACCTTTCGTACCGATCTTCATTTTCAAACTTTGAAATAGCCTCAAAAATTAACACTTCACTCCCCGTATAATCCTTTAATCGCCCTTGTATAAATGCCATATTATACAGCATTTTAGCAGTAAAATAATCGTTTTTTATTAATTTAAAATTTTCATAGGCCTTGTGATAATGATAATAAGCGCTGTCAACCACCTCTAAATCAGTATAATAATTTCCATAGTTCCAATGGCTATCGCCTATTATATAAAAATCTTTTCGCTTTGTCGCTAAAACTAAAGACGCATTATTAACTTTTATAAATAACGAATCAAAATCTAGAGCCTCAACCTCAATAGCTATTTCTGCAAAAAAATTGTTTTTAATAGAATCTGATGCTATGTTTTGAGCAGCTATATAGGCTTTTTGTAGTACCAATTTTTTATTGGCCAGATTTAATTTTGATGGTTTGGATTGAGCAATCCAAAAAGCAATACTATCGGCTTCTACCGTTACCTTGTTTTTTAAGGTGTTTTTAGATTGTTCACAAGAAAAAAACATTAGCACAAGAAGCACTATTACTAAAAGTTTATATAATACTATGTAGGTTTTTGCTTTAATTATAACTGGGGTTGTTTAAAACAAAGCTACTAAAAAAGCCTTAAACTAATGTTTAAGGCTTTTAAAAAATTTATTATTACTAAACAATTTTGTTAAAATTCCCAATAAAATTTAATCTCTAGTTCTCATTACATCTGCAGTACCATCATCACCTGTAGCTTGCTCTTGAGCATATAATTGTTCGTCTTCTGTGCTGTCTGAAGTACAAGAAAATGATAAAGTTGCTACTACTAATAATGCGAAAATAAATTTAATTGATTTCATAATAAGTGTTTTTAATTTAGGTTATATATTTTTATGTGTTTTATTAAATACTATGGTGTAAAAATAGTGCTAAACATATAAAAAATCAGGGCAAAATACCTTTTATTAGTATAAACGAACCGTTTGTTAGCGAAAACAAACCGTTTGTTAGTAAAAAGAAGCTTTACAAGAAGATTTTAAAGTGATTTATTTTAAAAAGAATAGCAATTAGCTACAAAAATAAGCATTTTAATTAAATAGTTATTTTATAGAAGCAAAAGAATATGCTATTAACGATGCATTTATACTTTCTATTGCAGCAATATAAGTTTTAGTAAAAGGAACATCATGTGTGCCTTTTTTAATAGTACAAGTAGATTTTCCATATTGAATTCTTGAAATAAAGTTTTTATTTATAATATAACTTTTATGAATTCTATAAAAATTGTTTGGTAATATGTCTTCAAAAGTTTTAAGGGTTTTATATGCATTTACAACTGCACCGTCACTCATATAAAAATCTGTAGTATTATTGTCGGCTTTTAAAAACAAGATTTCATCTGTTTTAAGATATTGATAATCTTTATAAGATTTTAAGCAAATATTCTTTCTAAATTGTGTTGGGAAGTTGTTTTGTAGCTTTAAAACGGTCTTTCTAATTTCTAATTCAGCTAATGGATTTATTAAAATATCTATAAATCCACTTTTTATCGCAGCATACGCATTTTCTTTTGAAGATGATATTGCAACAAATAATGGAACCGTTTGTTTAAATACTTTCAATTCTTGTACAAATTCAAAAGGTTTTTCAATTACTGTATCAATATTTAAAAAAACAACATCTGGGGTTTGTTTTAAAATAACATTCATTGCATTAACGGCATTAGAAGAAGTTCCAATACAACTAAGCTCTGAAAAATCTTTCAAAACTTTCTTAATACTTTTAATTGTATTTATGTTTTTATCAATAATAAAAATAGTCACCTTTTAAAATTTACGAATTGAATTTCATCAAAAATACTAAAAAATTATATCAAAAGTGTATGGTTTATCCCTCCTTTTTGTATGGAAAAATAACGCTAAAATTAGTTTTATAGTTTTATTTTTACATATCACAATTATTTAATAATTACGCTTTCTAAAATAGAAATAGTATTACTAAATAACTATTAAAAAATGAAAGAAAAACGAGTCCCTAATAAAATTGACAACAATATTAACGAAAAAAAACACTTTTATTATGTTGAAGATTTTATAATAAAACAACATAAAAATAGTTACCCTAAAGACATTAGAGGTTTATTTAAGCGTTTAGGAATAGAATAATCTAAAAATCCCCCAAAGCAGTAATTAACATATTAGTTGAAACCCCAAATTATTTTCTAAATTAACATGTTACTTACTAAGAGCTATGAAAATAAAGACTCCGTTAAATAATTGTTTAACGGAGTTTTTATATAATTATGAACCTCTAGTCTTAAATATAAGCACCAAAAAAGGGAAAATAAGAAAAACTTTTATAATTTAAACACTTAATAATCAGTGTTTTTAAGTTTTTGTTACTTTCCCTAAATTTATAATTTAGTACCCCGAGTGGGAATCGAACCCACACTCCCGAAAGAACTGGATTTTGAATCCAGCGCGTCTACCAGTTCCGCCATCGG
>CBDUKG010000153.1:0-3239 GCA_965367745.1 uncultured Flavobacteriaceae bacterium
TGGTTAACAATTGAAAAGAATATACTTCCAAATATTAAGAATTGTTATACAGTAAGTAAATCAATTTCATTATATTACAATTTGGAATACAACACTAATTTTAAAGTAATCCGAAATTTACCTTTTGCAATTAATAAAACTTCAACTAGTACATTTACCTTTGAAAACAATAATAAAAAAATTATTATTTATCAAGGAGCTGTTAATAAAGCTAGAGGTTTGGAGTTGATAATAACTACAATGCAATATATTGAAAACACCATTTTAGTAATAATTGGAAGCGGTGATATTGAAATCAAATTACTGCAACAAATACGAGTTTTAGATTTAGATGAAAAGGTGAAATTAATCTCTAAAATTACTCCTAAAGAACTTCAAGAATTAACACCTTTAGCAGATTTAGGCATTAGCATTGAAGAAAATTTTGGCTTAAATTATAAATTTGCCTTGCCTAACAAGTTATTTGATTATATTCAAGCAAAGGTTCCAGTATTAATTTCAGATTTACTTGAAATGAAAAATATTGTTCAGAAATATGGCGTTGGTGAAATTGTAAAAGATAGAAATCCTGAAAAATTAGCAATTCAGATTACAGCTATTTTACAAAAAAACAATGATTATTATAGTTCTAATTTAGAAAATGCTAGTAAAGAACTTACTTGGGAAAATGAAAGTGAACACTTAAAAAACATCTACAACAATTTAAAATGATAATTGTTTATAGTGATAACATGTCAAATAGATTAAATTATACTTTAAATGTTCTTTTCAAAAATATTTTAAAGGTTGATTATTCGCTTGTAAATTTTGAAACATTTAACAGCTGCACAGATAAGGTTAAAATAAATTACAGTAATCGTGCATTAAACAATTGTATTTCCATTAAACCACATTCAATTCTTTTTGAAAACAATTTAAAAGAGCAACAAATTAAAGTTGATTGGATCGATACTATTCCTTATTATTTTAAAACTTCTGATACTGCTGACTTTAACTACGATATTTTTGCAAGTACTTTTTATATTGTTTCCAGATACGAAGAATATTTTACAACAAAACTTGACAATCATAATAGATTTAAAGCTGAAGATTCTGTTGCTTTCAAAAACAATTTTTTAGAAATTCCTGTGGCTAATATATGGGCGAATGAATTGAAAAAAGAAATCTTAAAAAAATACCCAAACTTAAATTTTCCTATTATAAAATACAGTTTTATAAACTCAATTGATATTGATGTTGCGTATGCCTATAAAGGAAAAGGGTTTTTTCGTTTTTTTGGAGGATTTATAAAAGCGCTGGTGCAACTAAATTTTTCGGAAGTTAAAAATAGGTCAAACTACATTTTTAAAAATGAAGATATTTTCAATACGTATGCTAAAATTTTAAAATTGCAAACTCAATTTAATACTGTAAACACGTATTTTATAAATTTAGGTGATTCCTCTAAATTGGATAAAAATATTTCATACAAAAAAAAGGCTATAAACAAATTAATACAACAATTAATCTCAGCACCAAATACAACTATTGGAATCCATCCTTCATACGCTTCTAATTTAGATTATCAGAAAATAAAAATAGAAAAAGATAGGTTAGAAAAAATCATAAATAAGAAGGTTGCTAAAAGCAGGCAACATTATTTAATGTTAAAACATCCTGACACTTATCAGCAGCTTATTAATTTTAACATTAAACACGATTACACAATGGGCTACGCTGGAAAAGTCGGTTTTAGAGCAGGAATATGCACTACCTATCCATTTTTTGACATCCTAAAAAATAAAGAAGAAAAGTTGCTTATTACTCCTTTTCAAATTATGGATGGAACTTTAAATCATTATGAAAATTTATCTCCAGATCAGGCAACTAAAAAAATAAAAGATATTATTACTGTAATTAAAAACAATAATGGAACATTTGTATCGCTTTGGCACAATTCATCTTTAAGTGAAGTTAATGAATGGAAAAACTGGACAAAAGTATATGAAAACTTATTATTAAATGCGCAAGAAATTGATAACTAAAACTTCATTTAAAAAAATATAAACTTTTGAATATAAACCTCAACATTATATCATTCGACGTTCCATATCCTCCAAACTACGGTGGAGCAATAGATGTATTCTACAAACTAAAGGCATTACATAAACTTGGTGTTAAAATAATTTTACATACTTATGAATATGGCAGAGGTGAACAAAAAGAATTACAAAAATACTGTGCCGATATATTTTATTATAAAAGAGATAAAAAAATTAAACATATTTTTTCAAGAACCCCTTTTATTGTTAAAACAAGAACAGACAAAGAGCTGATTAAAAACCTATTAAACAACAATTTTCCTATACTTTTTGAAGGAATTCATTGTACTTCTCCACTTCTAAGTGAAAATTTTAAAGATAGAATTATACTTATAAGAGCACATAATATAGAACATAATTATTATAGAGGTTTATATAAAAGTGAATCAAATAAACTTAAAAAATTGTACTATAATTCTGAAGCAATTAAACTATTTAAATTTCAAAAAATATTTAAAAAAGCAACTCACATTTTAGCTATTTCACCTGCGGAACATACTTATTTTTCAACAGAATTTCCTTCAAAATCAATATATATCCCAGCTTTTCACCAAAACAAAACTATAAATTCTTTAACTGGAAAAGGTGATTTTGCACTTTACCATGGTGATATTAGAGTGGCTGATAATTTAAAAGCTAGTTTTTAT
Source organism: uncultured Flavobacteriaceae bacterium (assembly GCA_965367745.1). Lineage (GTDB taxonomy): Bacteria > Bacteroidota > Bacteroidia > Flavobacteriales > Flavobacteriaceae > Lutibacter. The sequence goes on from CBDUKG010000153.1 coordinate 2,729, forward strand.
TTAATAAAAATATTCTCAAAAACTGCTTTCCCATTAATTATTGCAAGTAATCATATTAACACAAAACTAGAATTAGCAATAAAAGATTTTCAAAATATTAAGATTAAAAAAATCACAAATAATGATGAATTATTCGAATTATTAAAATCTGCACATATAAATATAATACCAACTTTTCAAAGTACTGGAATAAAACTAAAATTAATTAACGCTTTATTTAATGGAAGATTTTGTTTAGTAAATAATAAAATGATTCTAAATACAGGTCTTGAAAAGCTTTGTTATATAGCAAATTCTAAAAAAGAATTCCTTCAAAATATTGAAGAACTTTCTCAACTTAATTTTTCTGAAAGTAGTGTAAACGAAAGAGCAACTGTTTTAAAAAGGTTTAATACTTTAAACAATGCTCAAAAAATAGTAAATTTAATTAGTTAGCTTGTTGTTTTCTGTTGCACTACCTCAAATAATTCTCCACCTTCACATTTAATAGTTTTATGTGGATATTTTAAAA
>CBDUKG010000154.1:0-3083 GCA_965367745.1 uncultured Flavobacteriaceae bacterium
AGAGCTATTTTCTATTATTTATTAGTTAAAGAATTTGGAAAAGAATCTATTTACTAGATTTTTATAAATTTATTAAAAAAGGCTCTCTAAAATATTTTAGAGAGCCTTTTTTGTTTAATAATTATTTTTAGTAATCATCGTCCTCAGGACTATCGTCTGGAATATCTTCTATATCATCCGTATCATGAACATCATCAAAATTATCTTCATCAGCATCATATTCTTCCATCGTTTCTTCTAATTTCAAGCTGATTTTTACTAAATAGATGGTATCTTCTGTACGAACTTCAACAGCTCTTACAGTTTCATCCTTAGCATTTTTAAACGTAATTATGTCTCTATATCCATAACCTGTAGGGAATTTTTCAACCAACATATTTAAAATATCTTCGGTTAATTTACTATAATCTACAATTACTCTCTTCATAAATTACATATCTAATAAGTAAGCAAAAATTAATGGTGCTACAATAGTTGCATCGGACTCTATAATATATTTTGGTGTATTTATATCTAATTTACCCCAAGTAATTTTTTCATTTGGAACTGCCCCAGAATAAGATCCATAACTAGTCGTGGAATCAGAAATTTGACAGAAATAACTCCAAAATGGCGTATCAGTTCTTTCCATATCCTGGTACAACATTGGTACCACGCAGATTGGAAAATCTCCAGCAATTCCACCACCAATTTGAAAGAATCCAATTCCTTCTTTTGAATTTGCAGTATACCAATCTGCTAAGAAAGTCATATACTCAATACCAGATTTCATAGTACTTGCTTTTAACTCGCCTTTTAACACATAAGAAGCAAAAATATTTCCCATTGTGCTATCTTCCCAACCAGGAACAACCATTGGTAAATTAGCTTCTGCTGCAGCAATCATCCAACTATTTTTTGGGTCAATTTCGTGGTATTGATCTAATACTCCAGAAAGCACTAATTTATACATAAATTCGTGTGGAAAAAAACGTTCACCAGCAGCTTCAGCATCTTTCCAAATCTTAAAAATATGCTCTTGCAAACGTCTAAAGGCTTCTTCTTCTGGGATACACGTATCTGTAACTCTATTTAGACCTTTTTCTAATAAATCCCATTCGTCTTGAGGCGTTAAATCTCTGTAATTTGGTACTCTTTTATAGTGAGAATGTGCTACCAAATTCATAATATCTTCTTCTAAATTTGCACCTGTACAAGAAATGATTTGAACTTTATCTTGTCTAATTACTTCCGCAAATATTTTACCTAATTCTGCTGTACTCATCGCACCTGCTAATGAGACCAACATTTTAGAGCCTTTTGCTAATTGATTTTCATATTCTTTTGCTGCATCTACAACCGAAGCTGCGTTAAAATGCAAATAATATTTTTCTATAAATTGTGAAATTGCTCCTTTATTAGTAGTCATTTTCTTCGTCGTTAAATTTAGTTAATTTATTAGTTGGTTCTTTAAAACCTTTTATATCTTCATAATTATCTTCATCAGAATTGTTAAACTTATAGCTTAACATTTTATAATATAATTTTGCCGCTAAAAAGTCCGATGATTTTTCTTGTGGATTTGGGCACAATTCAACAATATCGAAACCAACTACATTTTTTTCTTTGAAAATTTTATTCAAAAATTCTAATGTTTCATACCATAATAATCCTCCAGGTTCCGGTGTTCCTGTTGATGGCATTATTGAAGGATCAAAAGCATCTAAATCTATTGTTAAAAACACATTGTCAGTCATTAGATCAATTGCATTTTCCATCCAATAGTCATCTTGCGCCATTTCGTGTGCAAAAAACACTTTATCGATATCCATCACCGTTTTTTCAATAGCATCCATACTGCGAATACCAACTTGAATTAAATTAGTGTTTTGGCTCGCCTCATACACTGCACAAGCGTGGTTACATTTAGAACCTTCATACTCTTCTCGTAAATCTGCATGAGCATCAATTTGTACAACAGTTAAATTATCGAAACACTCGTTAAACGCTCTTATTGAACCAATTGAAATAGAATGTTCGCCACCAAATAAGGTAACAAATTTATTCTTTTTAATGTATGATTTTGTAATCTCATGCACTGCATCTACCATACTTTCTGGTGAAGTATTTTCAGTTACAGCATCAGCTAAATAAATACCATTTTTATACACTTCTGTATCGGTTTCTATATCATACAATTCCATATTTTCTGAAGCATTTAAAAAAGCTTCTGGACCTTTGTCTGCACCTTTCTGCCAAGTACTTGTTCCATCATAAGGAACTGGAATTAAAACTACTTTTGAAGTTTCAATTTTGCTGTTTTGTTCAGGGATTCCTGCGTACGTTTTTTTATTCATAACCTAATATTTTTAAAAAATCACTTGGTTTTTGTTGTTCTTTAAAAACTTTGAATTCTAATTTTCCTTCGTTGTTTTTTGAAATAATAATATGTTTTGGCTGTGGTATTAAACAATGTTGTAAACCTCCATAACCACCTATGGACTCTTGATATGCCCCTGTATTAAAAAAACCTAAATACAACGGTTTTTCGTCTTTATAAACAGGTAAATAAATAGCATTCATATGCTGTTCAGAATTGTAATAATCGTCACTATCGCAAGTTAATCCACCAAGTAAAACACGCTCATAAGAGTCGTTCCATCTATTTAAAGGCAACATTACAAAACGCTTGTTAATTGCCCAACTATCTGGTAAAGTAGTTATAAATGAGGAATTTATCATATTCCAATTTTCTCTATCGTTTTGCTTTTTTTGGTACAATACTTTGTATAAAGCACCTCCACTTTCTCCAACGGTATAACTTCCAAATTCTGTAAAAATATGTGGTGTTGCTACCTCAGCATCATCACAAGCAATTTTAATTTGAGAAATAATTTCATCAATCATATATTCATAGTCATAATCAAATGCTAATGAATTTTTAATTGGAAATCCTCCTCCAATATTTAAACTATCTAATGTTGGACAAATACGTTTAAGATTTATATAAACCTTTAAACATTTACTTAATTCGTTCCAATAATAGGCGTTGTCTTTAATTCCTGTATTTATAAAAAAGTGTAACATTTTAAGATTCACTTTTT
>CBDUKG010000155.1:0-3039 GCA_965367745.1 uncultured Flavobacteriaceae bacterium
TAGGTTTTGTTGAGAAAGATAATAAATTAACAGAAATTGTTTTTCAGAAAGTACATGTTGAAAATGGTAAAATTAAACCTATAAATAATAGCTTTTTAAATATAAAAACTGAAATGGTAATTTCTTCTATAGGAAGTATTCCTGAAAAAATAAATGGTTTACAATATGAATATTCATCGCTAAAAATGAGAGAAGAAGCAGATTATCATGTTTTTGGATTCGACAATGTTTTTGCAATTGGTAATGCCGTAACAGGAAGAGGAAATATACAGGAGTCTAAGAAACACGGACAGCTGATGATAGAAAAAATTATTGATAAGCATTTAACTGAAGAAGCATTTGAGGAATGGCTAATAAACCATAATGAACAAATTAGATCTAAGGTAGTTGATCAATTAGATAGTATTGTAAAAGAAATATCAGTTGCTAAAATTCAACCAGAATCAATAATTCAGGAAATAATTAATAAAACAGGTGCAATTCAAAATAAAATTGGATTTACGAATTACAGTAGTTGGACACATAAAAATATGCCAGTGAGGCTTGAAGAATTATTAAAAGAATAAAACCGACTGCAAATAGAATAATTATTGTTATTTTTGAATTGCAAACGGATACTTCGTGAAAAATATTATTAATAAATTACTTGTAAACCATTCTTTAATATATAAACTATTTTTATATATCGCTACCATAATTTTAGTGGTTTATTTATTTCCTAAAAGTGGACAATTTAAATATGAATTCCAAAAAGGAAAGCCGTGGGAATATGAAAATTATTATGCTCCCTTTGATTTTGCTATCCAAAAAACTCCAGAAGAAATAGCTTTAGAAAAAGAGCAAATAACCAAATTGTCTAAACAATTTTTTAAGTATGATGAGCAAATTGTTGTACAAACAAAAAATGTGATTAATTCAAAAATTGAAGATGCACTATCTAATGCTGAATTAAACGAAACTAAAAAAAGCGAATTAAGAGATTTAGCTTTACAAATTACAAATTCTATTTATGAGTTTGGGTATCTTGAGGCTACTACTGATATTAAGCCGGATATTGATTTAATTACACTTAAAAAAGGAAATAAAAGTCAGGAAATAGATGTAAATAAACTATTTAAAGCATCACAAATTTTAAGTTTTATAAATTCAAAAATAGGAAATCAACCTTTTACACAAGAAGAAAATATTGTTTTAAACATTATTTACGAAGGGTTAAAACCCAATGTTACCTTTGACACTGATTTTACCGAAATGGTACTTCAAGAAAATTTAGGTAAAATTTCTTACACAAAAGGGTTAGTCGCTGAAAATGAAAGAATTATATTTAAAGGCGATATTGTTGAAGGAGAAAAACTAATAACTTTAAACTCAGTTAAAAGTGAGTTTGAATCCCAGGTTTGGAGTAAATCTAACTATAATTGGATAGTATCTGGGTATACAATTTTGGTAGCATTGGCATTTTTAATGTTATTACTTTTTTTAAGAAAATACCGTGAAGAAATTTTTGAAAATAATACAAAAGTAACCTTCATCTTTTTTAATATAATTTTAATTGTTTTACTCATAACCTTAATAGTTAAGTACGATGCAAAATATATTTATATTGCTCCAATTGTAATTTTACCTCTGGTTTTAAAAGCTTTTTTTGATGCAAGATTAGGCTTGTTTACTCATGTTTTAACTGTTTTATTATTAGGCTTTATTGTTCCAAATAGCTTTGAATTTATTTTTTTACAAATTATAGCTGGTATAGTTACTATTTTAACAATTTCAGAATTATATAAAAGAGCTAATTTATTTATTTCGGTTATTCAAATTACCTTTGTTTATTTTGTCGCATATTTTGCTTTTTCAATTATTCAGGAAGGAAATGCACAAAATCTAGATTGGGAAAAATTTGTATATTTTACAATAAATGGAGGAGCCACGTTGTTTGTTTTACCATTAATCTATGTTTTTGAAAAACTTTTTAGTTTAGTTTCAGATGAATCTTTAAAGGAGCTTTCCAATACAAATTCGAAGCTTTTGAGAGAATTAGCAGAAAAGGCTCCAGGAACTTTTCAACATTCGTTACAAGTAGCAAATTTAGCCGAAGCTTGCGCAAATGAAATACAGGCAAATTCTATGCTCGTTAGAACAGGGGCTTTATACCACGATATTGGTAAAATGATAAACCCAATGTATTTTACGGAAAATCAATCTACAAATGTAAATCCTCACAACGAATTAACGCCAAAAGATAGTGCACTTATAATTATAAATCATATTATTGAAGGTGTTGAATTGGCTAAAAAAAATAGATTACCTGATAGGATTATAGACTTTATAAGAACACACCATGGAACGACTTTGGTGTATTATTTTTATAAAAAGGAAGAAGAAGAAACAGGAAATACACCAGAAAAACAGCATTTTCAATATCCAGGGCCTATTCCCTTTTCAAAAGAAACGGCAATTTTAATGATGTGTGATTCAGTAGAAGCTGCTTCTAAAAGTATTAAAGAACCAACGGCCCAAGCGTTTGATAATCTTGTAGAGAAAATTGTAAATAAGCAAATGGAAGATGGTCAATTCATGAATGCAGATATTACATTTAAGGAGTTGCAAATAATTAAAAAGGTGTTAAAGAAGAAGTTAAAGAATATTTACCACCTGCGAATTGAATACCCAGAATAAAATAGTATAAAAAATCTTTAAAAAAAGTAAAAAAAGGTTGTGTAAATGCATTTCTAATGTTACATTTGCACTCGCAAAAATAGGTTCATATACATATTTTTGGAGAGGTGCCTGAGTGGCCGAAAGGACTTGTTTGCTAAACAAGCGTACTCTAACCGGGTACCCGGGGTTCGAATCCCCGTCTCTCCGCAAATTTAAGATAGCCAATTCGGGGTGTAGCGTAGCCCGGTTATCGCGCCACGTTTGGGACGTGGAGGCCGCAGGTTCGAATCCTGCCACCCCGACAACAAACTTTTAGATTATAAATCTAATGGTGGCATAGCTCAGCTGGATAGAGCACCTGCCTTCTAAGCAGGCGGTCCT
>CBDUKG010000156.1:0-3012 GCA_965367745.1 uncultured Flavobacteriaceae bacterium
TTTTGACCAACAATAACTTTGTTCATCTCCATTATTAACAAATCGACAAAGGCACTTTCTTTTTCAATTTTTTCATTGATAGCTTTAATATCAATAGAAACCTTATTTTCTTCAATCATTTTTATAGTTTTTAAAGTAGTGAATTTAACTTGCTACATAATACAATGCAAATAGCACAATTATTTTTTTAAATGTTGTTAAAAATTGGTTAAAAAATAATACAGAACCTCAGGTTTAATAAGATTTTAACACCATTTCTTCCCCATCAAAAGTTGCATAGGTGAAATGAGAAATCCAATCGCCTGTATTAATATATTTTGATTTTTTTGTAAGTTGAATTTCCATTGGTAAATGACGATGACCAAAAACAAAAAAATCGTACTGTTTTTTTGTTAATTTTCTATTACAATAATGAACCAACCATTCATTTTCTTCGCCTAAAAATTTTACATCTTCTTCCCCTGAAATCAATTTATTTTTAACCGATAAATATTGAGCTAATGTAACGCCAATATCTGGATGAAGCCATCTATACAACCATTTTGAAAATGGATTAGTAAACACTTTTTTCATGCGCTTATAACCTTTATCTTCAGGCCCTAAACCATCTCCATGACCAATTAAAAAAGTCTTATTATTAAATGTAAATTCTTGTGGTTTGCGGTATGTTGGAATATTTAATTCGGTTTCAAAATAATCTTCCATCCAAAGATCGTGGTTTCCAACAAAAAAGTAGATTTGAATACCACTATCTCTTAATTCAGCAAGTTTTCCTAAAACACGTATAAATCCTTTCGGAACAACTTTTTTATATTCAAACCAAAAGTCGAAAAGGTCTCCTAGTAAAAAAATGACTTCTGCATCGTTTTTTATAGTATCTAACCAACTTACAAATTTTTGCTCTCGTATTTTACTTAGTTTAGCTGTTGGAGCTCCAAAATGTTGATCGGATGCAAAATATATTTTTTTATTGGTTGTCAAAATAAAGATGAATTAAAGTATAAAGTTACAATTAAGTTTTAATTTGAAATAACAACTATTTACTGTTTTCCAACTCAATAACTTTTAAAATCATATTATCTTTCTTGTGAGTTACCATAAAATAACCTGTTTGATCGAACAAATCGCGTGCAAAAAAAGCTTTAAAGTATAATTTTAAATCTTCTCTAGACTTTGGGCCCATTGGAACTTTAAAATCTAATTCTTCCAAATATGAATTAAAAATATTTTCATCAGCATCAAAATTAGCAACAAAATTTTTCAATTCCCATGCATTAAACTCTGCTCTATGGGTATCTATATATTTAAAAACAAAGCTATTTAAACCTCTGTAAAATGCTGTATTGTATGTGCGAGATGTATCTATTGGCACAAAAACATCTGGAATAATACCTCCACCACCATAAACAATTTTACCTTTAGGAGTTGTGTATTTTAGCGTATCAATAACTTTAATACTATCCTTTGAAATTAGCTCTCCATTATGCACTCTGTTTAAATAATCGCTATTGTATAGTTTTGTGTTATGGTCTGAATAGGGTTTTTGAATAGATCTTCCTGTAGGAGTATAATATCTTGAAGTTGTAAGCCTAACTGCAGAACCGTCTCCTAAATCCATTTCTTGTTGTACCAATCCTTTTCCAAAAGATCGCCTACCAACAATAGTTCCTTTATCATTATCCTGCAAAGCACCCGCAACAATTTCACTTGCAGAAGCAGAATTTTGATCTATTAAAACATACACATTCCCATCTTCAAAATCACCTTTTTTGGTTGCATAAGATTTATCAACTTCTCCGTTTTTATTTTTGGTAAAGACAATGAGTTTCCCATCTTCCAAAAATTCGTCAATCATACTGTTTGCAATATCCATATAACCTCCTCCATTTCCTCTTAAATCTAAAACTAAAGAGTTCATTCCCTTATAGGTTAATTCATTTAAAGCAAGTTTAAATTCTATATAAGTGGTTCTGGCAAAGCGTTCAACATTTATATATCCCAATGTATTATTTATCATATAATATGCTGGTACACTTTTAATTGGGACTTCGTCTCTCGCAATTTGTATGTCAAGCACTTCATCTGTTGAGCGTCTGTAAACTGTAAGTAAAACATTGGTTTCTGCTTCACCTTTAAGCGATTTCATTACAGCTTCAGAAATTTTTCTACTGGCTAATAGGGTTCCTTTTTCACTTTCGCTAACCCCTGCATTTTTAACCAATTGCTCTCCAAAAAGCGTATCCTTATCTGCTATAATAATTCTATCCCCTGCTTTAATCCCAGCTTTAAAGCTTGGCCCACCATCAATAACACCAGTTACTGTAACTGTGTCTTGGTGCATTAAAAAAGAAACTCCAATACCCACAAATTTCCCTTGTAAGTTTTCAGTTACTTGTTTTAATTCTTCTTTAGGAATATACACAGAATGTGGATCCAACTTAACAAGCATATTAGTAATTGCATCGTCTAAAAGGCTATCTGTATCAACTTTATCTACATAATCATATTGAATATAATTAATTAAGCGTTTTATTTTAGCCTCAGTTGTATTTGAACTGAAAATAACAGCTTTATTTTTAAAGTTAATTGAGCTTCCAATTAAGATCCCAATAGCTACTGCCAATCCTAAAAATATAGGGAAACTTGCTTTTTTATTTATCATTATAAATCTTTAAGATATGTTATTTCAACTCCTGCTTTTTCTAAAAATTGAACGCCAGAAGTATCTTTATATTCGTTTGCATACACCACACGTTTAATACCGGACTGATGTATTAGTTTGCTACATTCTTTACACGGTGATAGCGTAATATATAACGTTGCATTTTTACAAGATTGTGTCGAGCCTGCAACTTTTAAAATGGCATTTGCTTCTGCGTGCAATACATACCATTTTGTATTTCCTTGCTCCTCACAGCAGTTTTCAAAGCCTGTTGGTGTTCCATTAAAACCATCAGAAATTATCATTCTATCTTTTACAATTAATGCGCCTACTTGTTTTCTTTCACAATA
>CBDUKG010000157.1:0-2940 GCA_965367745.1 uncultured Flavobacteriaceae bacterium
ACATAATTTATTATTATCATCCAGATGGTGATATTGCAATTGGCGTTGCTATAGGTTTTTCTTGGAGTACTACTAACAATCCAAAAACTCTTATAATACCAGATATGAAATTAAATACTCCTTATTCTATTAATGCCGAAGGTCAACTTATTTTGAATAATTTTAGACAAGGAAAACCTTTTGATAAAATTGAATAAGGTTGATCCATCAAAATAAAAAAGCCACCTCAAATTAATGAAATGGCTTTTAAAATGTGAACTTCTACCTTTAAATTATTATAAAAAATTGTAAATAAAAAAACAAGAATCCACATTTGGATGTATTTCAAATATATTAAAATAAGTGAATTAAATATTAGGTAATTTACAATTATGACTTGCCGTGTCGTACTTCAACACTTTTATACTCTTTAAAATTCAATTCTTGAATCCAAAGCAAACATAATTTTATCTACTGTAGCAAATGTAAATCCTGCTGTAAGCTTCAAATTGGTTTATCGTAATCTAATGTACCTTTAGTTCTTTTATGTAATTGCTTTTCAAAATCCGTTTCCCTTTTATCCTCATCAAAATTGTGATAGGCATCTTTTAATTCTTTTGGGAAATTGTTCCATTTTAAACGTCCAAGTTTAAGCCCTTTTCTCAATTCCTCATAATTTTCTATCGTTAAAGGAAGATTATAGATATGTAGGTGTTTTGATTTCATTTTTTTTATAAAATATAACGGTTGGTGTTATAATTAATAAAGTTGATATGGTTTCATTCTTATCTTTATATTTAATTTTTTTCTTATTAAGATACAAAAAATATTAATTTTCTTGTGTTCAAATTGTTTTTATTTTATGCTATTTTGTGTTCTAGATACAATTAATTGTAATAAAAAAACCTATTAAATATTTCTATTCAACAGGTTTTTCCGTTTGTAATAAGTATAGTGGTTTTATTTTCTTTATCCGCTATTAACTTATCAAACAATCTTTTAATGATATAAATTTAATTAAAAATAATTATAATTCCTAAATATTAATAATCAATTTGATACATTTCTTTTAAAAGAAATTCAGGTGATAAATTGCCTGTTAATGCTGTAAGTATATTTTTTTGTTTAAATATTAAAATATCATATCTGTAAAACAATTCTGAACCTTTATAGGTTTGCTTAGCTTTATTTAAACCCAACAAAACACCTTCCGCGTGAACAATGTTCATCATTCTTTGAAACTGTTCTGTTGTTAAATTTATAAGTCCTTGTTCTTTTGTAATTAACCCAAAATATTTTGTGTAGTTCATTGTACAAAATTAGTGAGTACTCCCTTAGATGATGGCTCAAGGTTTTAGCAAAGTGATGTGAAATTAAAGAATTAACTTAAATAAAAAACCCTCTCAAACTTGGGGTTAGAGAGGGAAAATTGCTATGAAAAAGATGTAGACTAAGCAGCCTACAGTGCAAATATAATATCAATACTTATCACTAATGTAATCAATATCACATAACTACCCATTCAAAGCTACTATAACCTTTTCGTGTTAATAACTATTTGTGAAAAAGCAAAGTATTAAGCAAAAAAAATCCCTCTATTGCTAGTAGGATGCACTCGGTAGGTAATAATGAAGATTCATAAAAAGAACCCACTACATTGCTGTAATAGATTTGTGATTTTTAAGTTGAGAATATAATTTATTCACTACCAACAGTGGAAAATGTTATTAGTCCTCAGGCACAAAAACTAGTGCAAAAGATTACTACCTCGGCACATCAGGACCGTTTGTTTCTGAATCTTTAAATAAAGTATCACCGTGAGCCAAATGCTTATCAACAGAATTTTCATTTAACTCAATTACTTTTCCTTTATGATTCACTTTTATAGGAGTTGTTTTTAGATTTTGCTGTTTTAAAAAGAAAACTCTAAATCAACTTTCCAGTTGTATTTTTTGTCAGTTTCTAAAATTAGTAATCCGTTTTTATTATTAAAACTATTTGGAGCACAAGTCATAGGTTCAATAGCAATACTGTCCCTGGTTTGCGGTGTATATACTTGTAAAAAACTAGTTGGTTTTTTAGAAGAAAAATCAATTTCAATAGTATATATATCAGTTTTTAATAATGTTTTCGATTTTTCTGTGATAAAGCAATCATCTAAAAAAGTATCTTTTATTAGTAGTGGAGTTTTAAATTTTAGCGGAGTTTCTTCTGTTGGAATCATATTTTTGTTGACCAAATATTGGGTTTTAGCCTCAAAATCTAGAGTGCTATCACTTAAATTATCAACCTTAAAATAGGGATGCCATCCAATTCCAAATGGAAAAGCAGTTTTTCCTTCATTTATAACCTCAAAATCTAAACTTACTTTATTTTTTGTAAATGTGTACGTAAGCTCTAAGTTATATGGAAATGGAAACCCTTCTGTACTTCCATCATACTTATAATTAAAAACTATTTTGGCATTTTCTATTGAAGTAAATGTTTCTTTTACAGTAAAACTTTGATTAAAAACAAGTCCGTGAAGGCGATTATTTAATGCAGGTTCATTAATTTCTAAGTTATAATTTATGTTTTTAAACATATAAGTTCCGTCGGCAATTCTATTAGGATAAGGAAAAAGTATAGCAGAATTATACTTGTTTTTATAAGTTTTTAGGCCATCATCATTGGCTGAAATACCATCTATTAAATCAATTCGATTACAATTTAATTTTTGTAAAGATGCTCCTAGATTAGGAAAAATACAACTTGTAAAATTTAACTCTTTGTTAGAAATAATAACTTCATTTAGAAGTGGGTTTTTATTTTTTTTGTCTGTAATTTTATACATTATTTTTGGGTATTGTTATTTTTAGGTGCTCTTTTTGCGTCTTTTAGGCATTTATGTAACATCCATTCTAGCTGTCCGTTAGTAGAACGAAATTCATCTGCAGCCCATTTTTCAATTGCTTTGAGCAT
>CBDUKG010000158.1:0-2810 GCA_965367745.1 uncultured Flavobacteriaceae bacterium
ACTCATAATACATAAAGCTAAAGCACTCATTCCACTTGCTGAAGATGCAATTCCACTACTGTGAGGAAACGAGTTTCTTGATTTAATTACAAAATCAAAATCTTTTAAAAAAGGCACATATTGCTCAATCCTTTCAAAAAACTGTTGGATTTTAGGTTTAAAATCTTCCTTTTTCTTACCTTCAAAATAAACTTCGAAGTTGCCTCCTTCGTTTGATTTAGGTTTTGAATATTCTAAAGTTGTTAATGTAAAACACGCATCTAGTGTAAAACTAATGGATGCATTTTCAGGAATTTGAGGTTCTTGTTTTCCCCAATATTTTACCAAAGCAATATTACTTGGTGTTTTCCAAGTAATGCTTCCTTTTGAGTTTTTTTCAAGGCTATAACCTTGTAAAATAAAATCTGTTTCTGTCAAATTAAAAAATTTGAACAAATATACTGTTTAATATTTAATAAAAAAGATAAAACAAAACTAAAATTCATTCTACCTTCGAAAACTCTAAATTTTTATATGTTTTCTAATTTAAATAGTACTTCTTTTTTATAACTTCTACTTATTGGCAATGCTTTATTGTTAATTTCAATAAATTCATTTGTAAAAGATTCTATTTTTGAAATAGAAACAATATATGATCTGTGAATTCTTAAAAACTCTTTTTGAGGTAATTTAGCTTCTATATTTGTAATTGTTTCTCGTGTTACAATGATTTTATTTATTAAATGAATTTTAATATAATCGCTTAAACTTTCAATATAATTAATCTCAGAAAAGTTTATTTTTATCATTTTTCTATCCGCACGAACAAAAATAAAATCGCTTTTTTCTGGAACAATTTCAGCTGAATTTTCAACAAATTCAAAAGGTTTTTCTCCTAAATATTTATTAACTGCTTGTAACAAACGTTCAAACGAGATTGGTTTTAGTAAGTAATCTACAGCTTGTAAGTTAAAACCATCAACAGCATACTCTCGATAAGCAGTCGTAAAAATTACCTTAATATTTGTATTTATAGATTTTGCAAAAGACAAACCCGAAATTTCAGGCATATTGATATCTAAAAAAATTAAATCTATAGTGTTTGAATTAAGTTGATTAAAAGCTTCAATGGCATTTTTACAAGTTGCCACAACTGTAACTGCTTCAATTTTATTTAAATGATTTTCTAAAATTTCGCGTGCAACGGGCTCATCATCAACAATAATGCATTGAATGTTCTTATTCATTTTTTAAATATTTAAAATTCCTAATCGTTAATGCTACTTTAAAAGTATTTGCGGTTTGATTAGTTTCTAGTGTATAAGAATTTGGATATTGCATTTCCAATCGTTTGGTAATATTTTCTAATCCTATTCCTTTATTTATTGAATGCTCCTTCAGGCTTGAATTTTCAATGGTAAAAAACAAACTATCGTCTTCCGTTTTTATGTCAATAATTACGTTTAGACTTCCATTAATAATATCACCATGTTTAAAAGCATTTTCAACAAATGGAATTAAAAGCATTGGAGCAATTTGAATTGTATGGTTGGCTACTTTAATAGTAGTTTCAACCATTAGTGTATCATGAAAACGCATTTTTTCCAGAGAAACATAATCTAATAAATGATTTATTTCATCCATTAAAAGCACTTGCGGTTTTTCTATTTGATATAAAATATAATCTAATAAATTGGATAATTTTAAAATCATTTCAGGTGCTTCGTCCTTCTTTTTCAGAGCAAAACCATAAATTGTATTTAACGAATTAAACAAAAAATGAGGATGAATTTGCGTTTTTAGAAACCGTAACTCCTGATCTTTAATTTGAAGTTGTGTTTGTAATATTTTGTTCTTTAAATTTTCATTATTTACTATAGAATTATAATTATGCATTACTAAACTTAAAGAGACTACAATTAAAACAACAAAATAAACTCCTAAAACTATAAATGGTATTGTTTTAGTTAACGGAGCTGTATCAACTTCTTTAAAACCTTCAGAATAAATTAATCCATACAGAATTGATAAAATAATAACATATACTGAAATAATAAATGTATAAGCGCTATATAGAATAAAATATTTATACTTTTTTGTAAGTAAAAAATTTGGAATTAAATAGTAAATTAAAAAGTAGCTAATTAAAATAGTTACAGGCATTAAAAACCCCGAAAACAAGTTAACATACCTAGTATTAGAACTACCATAACCTAAAAAATAGGCATAAAAATAATAAATAACCAACCAAAATATTGAATGTCCAATAACGGTAAGGAAATATTTTAGAATGCTATTTCTTTTATTCATAAAGTACAATATGCAATTAATGCTAAAGTTAAATTTATTTTAGCGATAGACACAGAAAATCTTACTGCTTTTTACAAGTTTTAAACTTTATTCTGCAAAATTTGGCTTTAATCGGTTAGTTATCGTAACTTTCTTGTTAACTATCGCAATTAGAATTAATTGTTTAAATATCATATTATATTTGACATATAAATTTAAAAAATCAAAATTATGTTATTAGCGCTACAAAGCATTAGACCTTTTATTGCAAACTCAATTTTCAATAGATTAAATGAAGGTGGACCATTATTTATGTACACTACACTTCTTATTTTAATTGTAATTATTATATTATTAATTCGAGGCTTTTTAAAACCAGCTGCACGAGATAAAACAATTACTTTGGTTAGTTCTATAAGTTTATTTGTACTAGTTTGGGGATTTTTAGGTCAAATGTTAGGTTTGATTGGCGCTTTTGATGCTATTGAAGCTGCAGGTGATATCTCTCCTTCAATTTTAGCTGGAGGTCTAAAAATAGCAAT
>CBDUKG010000159.1:0-2662 GCA_965367745.1 uncultured Flavobacteriaceae bacterium
GGGATGCGGGTTGCAGTAGAATTTGGAAAATCAAAAATATTTACTGCGTTAGTTTATAATGTTCATAATACAGCACCTGTAGGATACGAAGCAAAGGAAATTTATCAAATTTTAGATGAAGTACCTATTATTAACGAACTTCAATTAAAACATTGGGAATGGATTGCCAATTATTATATGTGTTCTTTAGGTGAAGTGTTTAGAGCAGCATTGCCAAGTGCTTTTTTATTAGAAAGTGAAACAGAAATACAATTGGTTCCTGGTTTTACCAATGAAGAAGTATTATCTAATGAAGAGTTTTTAATTTTTGAAGCATTACAACATCAAACGCAATTGTCCATTTCTAAAATTATTGAAATCTTAGGAAAAAAGAATGTATTTCCTATTATTAAAACTTTAATTGAAAAAAATGTAATTGTAGTTAAAGAGCAAATTTACGAACAATACAAACCCAAACTTGTTAAATATATTCGTTTAAAAGAACCTTGGAATGCAAGCGAGAAGTTATCGGAATTATTAGAAACTTTAAGCAGAGCAAAAAAACAACGCGAACTTATTTTAACTTATTTTCAGTTACAAAGTTTAAATAAACCTATTAAAGTTACACAGCTTCAAGAACGTGCAGAGACTTCAAATGCAGTAATAAAATCATTGATTGATAAAGATATTTTTGAAATATATTTTATTCAGAAAGATCGTATAAATTTCCATGGAAAAACTTCTGAAATAAAAGAACTAACCATACATCAAAAAGAAGCGTATGATAGTATAAAAACTACCTTTGAAACGAAGCAAGTAACCTTATTAAAAGGAATTACAAGTAGTGGAAAAACAGAAATATATGTAAAATTAATTAAACAATTACTTGAAGAGGGAAAGCAAGTGCTTTATTTGCTGCCAGAAATTGCTTTAACGACACAATTAATAGAAAGATTGCAGCATTATTTTGGGGAATATTTATCTGTTTTTCATTCAAAATATTCTATGAATGAACGTGTTGAAGTTTGGAATAATGTGCTAGAAAACAAACAAAAAGCACAGCTTATTTTAGGTGCACGTTCCTCACTATTTTTACCATTTTCAAATTTAGGATTTGTTATTGTAGATGAAGAACACGAACCATCTTTTAAGCAATTCGATCCTGCTCCTCGATACCACGCCAGAGATGCAGCAATTGTTTTGGCTAGCCTGCACAATGCAAAAGTGCTTTTGGGCTCTGCAACCCCAAGTGTTGAAACTTTTTACAATGCACAGCAAGGTAAATATGGTTTGGTGGAACTAAATAGACGTTTTGGCGATGTGTTACTACCAGAAATAGAATTGGTTGATGTTAAGGAAAAGCATCGTAAAAAGAGGATGAAAGGTCATTTTTCTGATAGATTATTAGAAATGATTCAAGATGCTTTAGACGAAAAAGAACAAGTTATTTTATTTCAGAATAGGAGAGGTTTTGCTCCAGTTGTAGAATGTGAAACTTGTGGTGTTTCTCCTCAATGTCCGCAGTGTGATGTGAGCTTGACTTTTCATAGTTTTAGAAAAGAATTACGTTGCCATTATTGTGGTTACAGGCAAGCGATGCCCCATAATTGTGGAGCTTGTGGAAGTGAAAAATTAAATACCAAAGGTTTTGGAACCGAGCAAATTGAGCAGGAATTAGAACAATTATTCCCAGATGCTGCTATTGGCAGAATGGATTTAGATACGACTAGAGGTAAATATGGGTATCAAAAAATAATTGGAAAATTTGAAGCTCAGGAAATAGATATATTGGTGGGGACACAAATGTTATCTAAAGGATTGGATTTTGCAAATGTTTCATTAGTTGGAATTATGAGTGCAGATAGTATGCTTAATTTTCCTGACTTTAGAGCGCACGAGCGCAGTTATCAATTAATGGTTCAGGTTTCAGGTAGGGCAGGAAGGTCTAAAAAAAGGGGGAAAGTGGCGATACAAACATTTAACCCTTACCATCAGATTTTGCAACAAGTTTCTACCAATTCTTATGAAGAAATGTTTAAAGAACAATTAGACGAGCGCTGGCAATACCATTATCCGCCATTTCACAGAATTATTAAAATTACGTTGCGTCATAAAGATTTTATAAGAGTAGATGAAGGTGCAAATTGGTTAGGGAAATCATTGACAAATATTTTTAAAGAACAAATTTTAGGACCTACAACACCCGCAATTTCAAAGATTCGCAACTATTATATTCGCCATATTATTATTAAAATTCCGCAAAAACAATCCTTAGGAGCCACAAAAACAAACATATTACGTGTTAAAAATTCATTTCAAGCGGTTAAACAATTTCGTTCTATTAAATTTAATATAGATGTAGATAGTTATTAAGTCTTAAAGTTAGAAAGTCTAAAAGGTTAAAAGTTATAATATCATTGCGATGAAGTGATTGAATGGAATGAAATCACGACTGCGGCAATCTCATTGTTAAAGTGTAAAAGTTGAAGAGTTATAGGTACTAAAAACGTGATACGAAATATCGGATATTAGATACCATATAATAACTACCAATATTTTCTTAAATAACCACTTGCTAGTTCCGTAAATAACTGTATATTTGCACCCTTAAAAGTAAAACTTAAAATTTTTAATTATGAATCATTACGAAACTGTTTTCATTTTGAATCCCGTTTTATCTGAT
>CBDUKG010000160.1:0-2617 GCA_965367745.1 uncultured Flavobacteriaceae bacterium
AATGTAGTTTTACCACTTTTATTTGCGCCTACAAAAGCAACATTTTTAATGTGTTTATCATCATATATTTTCATAATACTAACGTTTTTTGTAAAAGTTTTATAAAGTTACAAAGATTTTTAATTTAAAATATGACGAATGTTAGGTTTTAGACATTAGATATGGAAGTTTAAAATGAAATATATGATGGTTGAGTTGAGTTAAAGTCAAAAGTTTGCATACCGAAAGTATGAAAAACTATTAAAAATTACAATTCATCATTAAAAAATTACAATTCAGAAAGTTTAAATTTTCAATTTGTGTAAAAAGGCACACTTTTGAAGTGTTAAATCAAATAATATTAACTTAAAACTAACTTATTATGCAACATTTAATTTTAACAGTCGCCTTATTATTTTCAACATTAATTTTTTCGCAAGAGACTGAAACTTCTAATTTAAGCGAAGAAAACACTATTACAGTTTCTCTTGTTAATGCTTTAAACGATGAGGGGACTGCAAATTTCGCACTTTTTAATAAAGAGAATTTTAGAAAACAACCTTTAAAAGCAAAATCAGCAATAATTAAAAATGGTTTAAGTACTGTGGTTTTTGAAAATGTACCTGCAGGAGCATATGCCATTATATGTTTCCACGATGAAAATGACAACAAACGTATGGATTTTCAAGAAAATGGTATGCCTTTAGAAAATTATGGAACTTCAAATAATCCAATGAGTTTTGGTCCACCACAATTTGATAGTTCTAAGTTTGAGGTAACTAACAAAGATGTAACTTTAGAAATTAAATTTTAAATTGCAACTAATAAAAAGTAACTTACTTTACTATGAAGACAGACTTTAAATATTTATTCAAAATTTCATTAATTATTGCAATTGCAATATTTATTATAGAGCGCTTAGTTTTTCAAGGAGATTTTAATTCGCCTTTGATTGAGCTGTTCAAAATATTTGGAATACACTTTATGTACGCTTTTGTATTATCTTCAATAAATGGGTTCTTTTATAAATATGTTGAAACTAAATTCTCTTGGAAAGAGTCTTCAAAAAAACGTTTAATTACTGGAGCATTAGGTTCTGTAGTATTAACAATGTTAGGTTTAACATTATTAAGGTTTGTTACTTTAGTTGTAATTTCTGGAAAACCGTTTGAAAGTTTTTTAAACGATCCACACGCAAAAAGCTACTATCTTTTTGGTCTAGTTGTTACTTTGTTTGTAAGTCTTATTTTTCACGCAATATTTTTTTACAAAGCATTAACCGAGAAAAAAGTAACTGAACAACAGATAGTTGCAAAAACTGAAACTGCTAAATACGAATCTTTAAAGAGTCAGATTGATCCACATTTTTTATTTAATAGTTTAAATGTATTAACCTCGTTAATTGGTGAAAACCCAAAGTTAGCAGAAAAATTCACCACTAAATTATCTAAAGTTTATAGGTATGTTTTAGAACAAAAAAGTAAAGATTTAATAGATTTAGATGAAGAGTTACTATTTGCAAAAACCTATATGGAATTGTTGAAAATGCGTTTTGAAGATGCTGTAATTTTTGAAATTCCTGAAAAAGCAAGTAATTCGGAATTAAAAATTATTCCATTATCACTTCAATTATTATTAGAAAATACTATTAAACATAATGTGGTTACAGAAGAAAATCCATTAAAGGTAAAAATAGTAGAAGAAAATGGGTATTTAGTAATAACCAATAATTATAGTCCGAAAGCAGTGTTGGAAAAAGGAACAAAAGTTGGGCTAAACAATATTATAGATCGATACAATTTAATCACATTAAAAAAAGTATCTGTTGAAAAAACAGGAGAAACATTTACAGTAAAATTACCATTACTAACTCAAAAAACTAAAATTATGAAAACAACAGAAAATATAGAAAGCACAAGATATCTTAGAGCTGTAGAACAAGTAGAAGAAATAAAAGGATTTTATAGTTCATTAATAGCGTATTTTATAGTTATTCCAATATTAATATACATCAATTTAACATATGTTCCACAATTTCATTGGTTTTGGTTCCCAATGCTTGGTTGGGGAATCGGAATGATTTTTCAAGGATTTAAAGCCTTTAGTTACAATAGGATTTTAGGTAGGAACTGGGAGGAAAGAAAAATTAAAGAGTTTATGGAAAGTGATAAAAAACAATATTGGGAATAAAGCTAGGTATTAAAATTAAAAAATAAGAGTAATATTTACTATGCATAACTAAACGATCAGCTAAAATTATAACAGTAACTAGTTTTAAAAAGAAAAAAATGAAAACAAATTATACAGAAGAACAAAAATATATTAGAGCTAAAAAGAAAGTTGACGAAATAAAAGGGTTTTACTGGAACTTATTATCCTATTGTTTGGTAATTCCTTTCTTAATATTTGTAAATTTAATGACATCACCAGGCTATCATTGGTTTTGGTGGCCAATGTTAGGATGGGGAATTGGAATGGTTTTTCACGCTTATGGAGTTTTTGGGAAAAATATACTTTTTGGAGCCGATTGGGAAGAAAGAAAAATTAAGGAGTTAATGGATAAAGATTCAAACAATAAATTTTAAAAAAATGGAAAATAATAATTTAGAAAATCAAAAATATATAAGAGCTCAAAAAA
>CBDUKG010000161.1:0-2272 GCA_965367745.1 uncultured Flavobacteriaceae bacterium
TAAACAAAACATCTCTTTCGCTAATATCTATATCAAGACTTGTGCCAACTTCTTCCCCAGTATATTCAGGTAAAAGGTATGCACTTGGGTATGCTCTTTGCGAACCAATATAATCGGTAATTCTTTCTACTTCAGGTGTATCTACAAATGCACATTGTAAACGAATTACATCGTTACCATTTGTAAATAACATATCTCCTTTTCCAATTAATTGATCTGCTCCAGCACCATCTAAAATTGTTCTAGAATCTATTTTAGAAGTTACTCTAAAAGCAGCTCTAGCCGGGAAATTTGCTTTAATAATACCTGTTATTACATTTACAGAAGGACGTTGAGTTGCAACAATTAAATGGATTCCAATTGCACGTGCTAATTGAGCCAAACGCGCTATTGGTGTTTCAACTTCTTTGCCAGCAGTCATAATTAAATCGGCAAATTCATCAATTACCAGAACAATATATGGTAAAAACTTGTGACCGTTTTCTGGATTTAATTTACGTGCTTTAAATTTAGTATTGTACTCTTTAATATTACGAACCATTGCAGTTTTAAGCAAATCGTAACGGGCATCCATTTCAATACATAAAGAGTTCAATGTATTAATTACTTTAGTGGTATCTGTTATAATAGCCTCTTCAGTATCTGGTAATTTTGCAAGATAATGTCTCTCAATATGGTTGAATAACGTAAGCTCTACTTTTTTAGGATCAACCAAAACAAATTTAACTTCAGCCGGATGTTTTTTGTATAACAGAGAAGTTAAAACAGCATTTAATCCAACAGATTTACCTTGTCCTGTAGCACCTGCCATTAATAAATGTGGCATTTTAGCTAAATCAAAAACAAATGTTTCGTTAGAAATGGTTTTTCCCATAGCAATTGGTAATTCCATTTCAGAGTTTTGAAATTTTGCCGAAGAAATAACAGATTTCATAGAAACCATAGTAGCTTTTTTATTAGGCACTTCAATACCAATAGTCCCTTTTCCAGGAATTGGTGCAATAATTCTAATTCCCATTGCAGAAAGTGATAGTGCTATATCGTCTTCTAAATTTTTAATTTTAGAAATACGAATACCCGCATCTGGGACAATTTCGTATAGAGTAACCGTTGGTCCAACAGTCGCTTTTATCCTAGCAATACCAATATTATAATTGTTTAATGTTTCTACAATTCTATTTTTATGACCTTCTAATTCTTCTTGATCGATAGAAATACTTTCATCGTAATCTTTTAAAAGATTTAAGGTAGGGAACGTGTAATTACCTAATTCTAGAGTTGGATCAAATTCTCCAAAATCTTTTACTAATTTACTAGACATGTTTTCTTCAACATGTGTTTCTTCAACAATCTTTTCAACATCAATTTTTACTTTGTCTCCAGTTTCTTTTGATTTAGAACTTTCAGATGGTGGTTTTATAGTATTAATTGGTAATTCAAAATCTGTTGATGATTTTTCTTTAATTTCAGTAGTTTTTAAAGTATCTAAAGGTTTTTTAATATTTTCTGAAGTAGTTGTTTGATTACTATCTTTTCTAACTTTTTTTGCAGGAAAAATACTTTTTATTTTTTCGGGCGTTAATTTAAATCGGATAACTAAATAAGAAATAAGTAAAAATAGTAATACTAATAATAAACCAGTTTTCCCTAAGAATTGTTGTAAATAACTATTTAATTCATAGCCTATAATACCTGGTAATAGTTGATTGTTTGAACTAATAAAGCCAATTGAAACAGACAACCATATCATCGCTAAAATTCCCCAACCCCAATATTTTCGTACATTTTTTAAACTACCTTTTAAAAATATGGCAATACCTGAGAAAAATAATAAAAAAGGAATGTAGATTGAAGATATTCCAAAACCGTCATAAATAAAAAAGTGGCTGATAGTTGCACCAATTTTTCCTAATAAGTTTTTTACGGAACTATTTTTGTCTGAAAAATTAGCGAGCTGACTTTGGTCTTCTTGCCAATTAAAAAAGTATGAAAAAAAGGAAATTATTAAGAAAACGGCAAATAATACCGTAAAAGCACCTAATATTGTTTGTGTTTGTCTGTTTCCAAAAAATGAATTTATTTTTTGAAAACGAGGTTTACGTTCTGTTTTGGTTATTGTTTTTTTCTTTTTTGCCATTGATCTTTATATGTCACAAAAATATAAAATTATTGCGATTGCAATTATATTACTAAAATAATTTAGGTATATATATTATAAAACCAATAATAACGGCAAATATTGCAGCAAAAAAAGCAGCACCTGCAGAAATAT
>CBDUKG010000162.1:0-2271 GCA_965367745.1 uncultured Flavobacteriaceae bacterium
TGTATTTTACATTATGTAGATAATAATAAAACACTAATTGGAGATAATAATTTGATTTTAATGGATTTAGGAGCAGAATATCACGGATATACTGCTGATGTAACCAGAACAATTCCTGCAAATGGCACCTTTTCTCCTGAACAAAAACTGATTTACGATTTGGTTTTTAAAGCTCAAGAAGCTGGAATTGCAGCGTATAAAATTGGAACTAAAATGGACACTCCGAATGCAATAGCAAAAAAAATAATTAATAAAGGTTTGGCCGATTTGGGAATTATTGCAACTGAAAAAACGAGACATTCTTATTTTCCGCACGGCACTTCGCATCATATTGGTTTAGATGTGCACGACCCAGGTAATTATAATAAGTTTGAAGAAAATATGGTAGTAACCATGGAACCGGGAATTTATATTCCGATTGGTAGTGATTGCGATGAAAAATGGTGGGGGATTGGTGTTCGAATTGAAGATGATATTTTAGTTACTAAAAACGGCCCCGTAAATTTATCTGCAATGGCACCAAGAACTTCCGAAGATATTGAAGCCACAATGAAACTACCAAGTGTTTTAGATAGTTTTGTGTTACCAAAATTAGATTGATTTTAAAACGAATCAAAAGCTGAATTATTCTAATAATAAATTAATATCTTTAATCATAAATTATAATTTTATGAAAATTCTAAGACAAAAGTTAAATGTTGTAAAACAATTAGTGCCTTTTTTAGGTATTTGTTTGATAATTCTTTCTTGTGAATCGGAAAAAGAATTTAGTTCTGTTAAACCTATTAATTGGGAAAAAAGAACTGTTGAGCTAACTAAAAAAGACACACTTCTATCAGGGCAAACTTATTTGTCCGTTTACTCTCAAATATACAGTAGCACAGAACATAGAACGCATAATTTAACCGTTACCGTTAGTATGAAAAACATAAACCTAAATGATTCTGTTTTTATTGAAAAAGCTACTTATTTTAATACTAAAGGAAATTTAATTAGAACTTATTTTAGTAAACCTATTTTTTTAGCACCTTTAGAAACAGTAGAAATTGTTATTGATGAAGTCGATAAACACGGCGGAACTGGAGCAAATTTTGTTTTTGATTGGAAAAAGAAATCTACAGTTAATGATCCTCATTTTGAAAGTATTATGATTTCTACTTCTGGACAACAAGGAATTTCTTTTACCTCACAAGGTGTTAAAATTGAATAATTTTTAAGTTGTTAAAAAAACTAAAATTTAATCCTTATAATTTTTTAAAAATTCGACAAATGGCATTGGATTCAAATTTTTTGATATGTAATGTGCAACATATTTTTTATAATGCTTTAAGGCAGTTTTTTTAACATCTTCAGAAGAAGGTTTATCTTTCAAACCATTTTTAATCATATTTATATTTTGTTAACAAGCTATAAATATGACACTTATAAAGTTATTTGGTCACATTGTTTTTATAAATCCACTAAAATTTCTCAAAAACACCCAACCCAAATAATGCAAAATCGTATTTAACAGGATCGTTTTTATCCATTTTTCGCAGTGATGCATCTAATTCCGCTAAAGCTTTTGCATCGTTTTGTTTTCTGCTTAACAATCCTAATTTACGAGCTACATTTCCAGAATGTACATCTAAAGGACAGGATAATATACTTGGAGAAATAGTATTCCAAATTCCAAAGTCAACTCCAGTAGCATCATTTCTAACCATCCATCTTAAGAACATATTAATCCTTTTTGCTGCAGAACCTTTTAACGGGTCTGATATGTGTTTTTTAGTGCGTTCTAAATGTGGAATTTCAAAAAATAGATGTTTTAATTGATGTATTGCAGGTTGTGTTGATGTTTTAGTTGAATAATTAGAAAACACAGTTTCTAAACCACCGTGATTTCTATAAATATGTTGTAACGCTTTCATAAAATAAGAAGCATCTAGGCTATTAAAAGTTCTATGTACAAAACCTTCAAAATTATCTAAATGGTGTGGTTTATGATTCATAACAAAATCATAAGGAGCGTTTCCTAGTAATTCCATCATTTTTTCAGAGTTTTTAATAATCATTTTTCTATTTCCCCAAGCAATAGTAGCTGTTAGAAATCCTGATATTTCAATATCTTCTTTTAATGTAAATTGATGTGGTATTTGTATAGGATCACTTTCAATAAATTTTGGTTGGTTGTATTCTAACACCTTAGCATCAAGGAATTCTTTTAGCTCTATTTTATCCACTGTTACGCTATTTAACTTGAAATATACAATTTTAAATTAAATGTTT
>CBDUKG010000163.1:0-2252 GCA_965367745.1 uncultured Flavobacteriaceae bacterium
TCCTAATAAAAGGTTGGCTAATAAAATTATTGGAACAATCATTAAAGCTTCAAAATACTCGTCGCTTCCCAATAAAATAGAAGCGAAAATATCTATAAAACCTACAATAAATATCATAAAAAATGCACCCGTAATAATAAACCAATTCAATATTTTAGCATAGGTTTGGGTGGCATTTTTTTCTTCAGAATGATTGAAAAAGAAAGGCTCAGCTCCTAATCTAAATGCCATAATAAAAAGGGTCATAAAAACTCCTAATTTATAACAAGCGGCGTAAATTCCCATTTGCTGGTCACCAATCATATCTCCCAATAATAATTTATCTAAATTTTCATTAGTTACATAAGCTAAACCTGCAATTAAAATAGGAAAAGAATAGCGTAGCATTTTAAATAATAAGGCTCTATCAAATTGAAGTTTAAACTTAAAAAGTGTTGGTAATAATAATAAAAATGTAGATGCACTAGCAATTGTACCTGCAATGAATATAAATATTACTTTTGGATTGTTTTGGTAGCTTGAAGTGATCCATGCTGGTAATGTTATATTTTTTTGAATTGCATACGGCACAAACCACAGAAAAAACACATTAAAAAAGGCAAAAATTAGTATGTTTAAAACTTTATATAATGTAAATCTAATAGGTCTGTTGGTAACACGTAAATAAGCATAAGGTATAACAACCATTGTGTCTAAAACAGTTGTCCATATTAATAATTTAAAAAATAACGGATTTTTAAAACCAAAAAAACCTGAAATTTGATTACTAAAAATTAACATTGCAACTAAAAACAGAAATGTAGTAGTCGCTAAACTTAAAAACGATGTTGAAACAACTTTACCTTTGTCTTTTTCTTTTGAAAAAAAACGAAAAAAAGCAGTTTCCATTCCGTAAGTTAATAACGCATTAAAATACGCGGCGTACACATAATAATCTGTATTTACGGCATATTTTTCAGCAGTTAATTTAGTGGTGTGTAACTTTACTAATAGAATATTAATAGCCCTTGGTAAAACAGCAGCAATTCCGTAAATTATAGTGTCCTTAAAAAATTGTTTAAGTGCGTTCAAATTTGATTTTTAAAGTAAAAACATAAAAGTACAAAAGTATCACTTCATTTCAATAAAATAATTTTTAAGTTTCAAATAGTTGGTGTATTTTTAAAATAATGGACTTTCAACTTCAACAACATATAGCCAATGAACTTAATTCTAAGTTAACAAAAAATTTAAATTTTGAGTGGAAACCTGTTGGCGGCGGTTCTATAAATACCACTTATAAAATTTCTGCTAAAAACTATAACTATTTTGTAAAAGCTAATGATAAGACTGTTTTTGAAAATGGTTTTAATGAAGAGATTTTAGGATTACAATTTTTAAAGGCTAATGGTGCAATTACTCCTAAAATAATTATTGAAGGAAATTTTAATAACAAAATATATTTAGTGCTAAGCTGGATTGATTTGGCTGTTGAAACAACTCAGTTTTGGGAAAATTTCGCTCATCAATTGGCAGATTTACATCAGCATAAGGAAATCCAATTTGGATTAAAGTACACTAATTATATGGGACAACTACCTCAAAAAAACACTTTTTGCAATGATTTTGTAACTTTTTTTATTGAAAACAGATTAAAACCACAAGTAAAATTAGCTTTTGATACCGGAGCACTTCAAACTAAAGAAGTACGCTTATTCGAAAGTTTATACAAACAATTAGCCACTATTTTTCCAATAGAAAAGCCCAGTGCAATTCACGGAGATTTATGGAGTGGAAATTTTATTGCCACTTCAAATAATAAAGCTGTTTTTATAGATCCTGCAGTTTATTATGGACATAGAGAAGTTGATTTGGCAATGAGTTTATTATTTGGCGGATTTTCAAATACATTTTATACAAAGTACAACGAAGTTTATCCTTTACAAAAAGGATTCAATAACAGAAAAGATATTTATAATTTATATCCATTATTAATTCATTTAAACATGTTTGGAAAATCGTATTTACAAAGTATAAAAACTATAGTTTCTCAGTTTTAAGTTTGCATTTCATTTAGTTTCTTTACTTTTGGTACACAAAAATCTTATAAAATGAACACAAACCCTAAAATAGCCGTTTTTGGAGGAGGAAGCTGGGCAACAGCCATTGTAAAAATGCTTTCTGAAAATTTAGAGCAGGTTGGCTGGTATATGAGAAGTCAGAGTGCCATAGATTATATAAAAGAAAACGAACACAACCCAAATTATATAAGT
>CBDUKG010000164.1:0-2157 GCA_965367745.1 uncultured Flavobacteriaceae bacterium
TCTTCAGCAGTTTTCTTCATTTTTTGAAGAATCATTGCTGAAATTTCTTGTGGAGTGTACAATCTTCCATCAATATCAACACGTGGTGTATCATTGTCTCCTTTTACCACTTTATAAGGTACACGTTCTGCTTCCATTTTAGATTCAGAATATTTATTACCCATAAAACGTTTAATAGAATAAATGGTTTTTAAAGGGTTAGTAACCGCTTGTCTTTTTGCTGGATCTCCAACTTTACGCTCTCCACCTTCAATAAATGCTACAATAGAAGGTGTAGTTCTTTTTCCTTCTGCATTAGGAATTACAACCGGCTCATTACCTTCCATTACTGAAACACAAGAG
Source organism: uncultured Flavobacteriaceae bacterium (assembly GCA_965367745.1). GTDB lineage: Bacteria > Bacteroidota > Bacteroidia > Flavobacteriales > Flavobacteriaceae > Lutibacter. The sequence goes on from CBDUKG010000164.1 coordinate 343, forward strand.
TTGGTAGTTCCTAAATCAATTCCTATAATCTTACTCATAATTATATATTTTATATTATTTTAATTTTTAAACTTACACTTTCAATTAGACAATGATTATGCCATTACATTTTTTATGTCAATATGTCATAATTCAATTATATACAGAGCTTATATTGTCATTATTATCCACCTAAATCTATATAAATATTTTATTAAAAATGACACAAATATTTATCAATACTATATATTTACGACTTAAAATAAAACTATATAATGGAGTGTATTTCTATTTTTGATATGCTAAAAATTGGTATTGGACCTTCTAGCTCTCATACATTGGGCCCTTGGAGAGCTGCGGAAAGATGGATTAATCACTTAAAAAAAGAAAATCTTTTTTTAGAAATTACTTCCGTAAAAGTGGATTTATATGGTTCATTATCTTTAACAGGAAAAGGCCATGCAACAGATTTGGCTATAATTTTAGGTTTAACTGGTGCTGACCCAGAATATATTCCTACAGAAGAAATAACACCTCTAGTTTCTAAAATTAAAGAAACAGAGCTATTAAAATTTGGAAATAGTTTTACTATTAATTTTAACCCAGTAACTGATATTATTTTCAATAAAGAGTTTTTACCATTTCATTCAAATGCCATAAAATTTACTGGATTTAATAATACTACTGAAGTTTCAACAGACACCTACTATTCTATTGGTGGTGGTTTTGTAGTAAGAGAAGAATTAATTCATGCTAAAGAAAATATTGAGATTTTTAAAACATTTCCTTATTCAATTCAAAAAGCAACAGAATTAGAATTCTATTGTAAACAAGAACAATTAAAAATTTCTGAAATTGTTTTAGAAAACGAGCGCTCTTTAAGAACAGATTTAGAAATTGATTTTGAAATACAACGTATTTGGGATACAATGCTTGAATGCATGTATATTGGTTGCCATACAGAAGGTATCTTACCAGGCGGATTAAAAGTTAGAAGACGTGCTTTTGATATGCATCAAAAATTAAAAGAAGATAGAGTTTACAGTAATCCTAAAGAATGGTTACTTGCTATTAGAAATACTGATGTTAAATTTCGTCAAATATTAAAATGGGTAAGTTGTTTTGCTTTAAGTGTAAATGAAGTGAATGCTTCACTGGGAAGGGTGGTAACCGCTCCAACCAATGGAAGTGCTGGAGTAATTCCTGCAGTTTTAATGTATTATTTAGTCATTGAAAATCACGATGCTACTTTTGAACACATAAAACAATTTTTATTAGTTGCTAGTGAAATAGGGAGTCTTTTTAAAAAAGGAGCTACTATTTCTGCTGCAATGGGAGGTTGCCAAGCTGAAATTGGAGTTTCGTCTGCAATGGCTGCTGGTGCGTTAACCGAACTACTTGGAGGTACACCAGAACAAGTTCTAATGGCAAGTGAAATTGCTATGGAACATCATTTAGGATTAACCTGTGATCCTATTGGCGGATTGGTACAAGTGCCTTGTATTGAACGCAATGCAATGGGTGCAATAAAAGCAATTAATGCTGCTGAACTTGCTTTAGAATCTGATAGTTTGAATGCAAAAGTACCTCTTGATAAAGTAATTTCTAGTATGTGGGAAACGGCAAAAGATATGAACTCTAAATACAAGGAAACTTCAGAAGGTGGATTGGCCGTTGGAGTAAATCTTTCAGATTGTTAGCAGAATTTTAGCAATACAACTAATATTTTTTTATATTTGATAAAAGAAAATATTAACTTTAATAAAAAAATTCGTTACTCATGAGTAAATTAGATGAAAAAATAGCACTTTATCAAAGTGAAATGAAAAAATTAGG
>CBDUKG010000165.1:0-1834 GCA_965367745.1 uncultured Flavobacteriaceae bacterium
GCACCTTTGTTATTGGCGATTGTGTAGGTGATTTTAAACAACATGATATTTTTGTTTTAGGAGAAAATTTACCTCACGTTTTTAAACGCGATGAAGCTTTTGAACAAGAAACAGAAATGGTTTCGTTATTTTTTTCAAAAAATTCTTTTGGGGAAGATTTTTTTAACTTGCCAGAGTTCACATATTTTAAAAAGTTTTTTGACAATGCCGTTTTAGGTTATGAAGTGCAATCTTATAAACAAGAGATTTCGTTAATCTTGTCTAAAATAAAAACACTTTCAAAATACTATCAATTTATTAATTTTTTAGAAGTCTTAAGGCTAATTTCTGAAGCTGAAAAACGCAAACTTTCTTCTTTAATTAACTTAAAAAAATATGCTGGTAACGAAGGAAAAAGAATGAGTGATATTTTTCAATACACCATGGATAATTTTCATAAAGAAGTTACTTTACATGATGTTGCGAATATTGCAAATATGACACCCAATGCTTTTTGCAGGTATTTTAAACAACGAACTACAAAAACATTTGTTAATTTCTTAATTGATATACGTATTGGAAATGCGTGTAAGTTACTAGCTAAAAACAACGATTTTAGTATTACCGAAATATCCTACAAATCTGGCTTTAATAATTTGGCGAATTTTAATAGAAAATTCAAATCTATAAAAGGTATAACTCCTTCGGAATATAGAAAGAAACGATAACGGGTAATTACCCAAAACTTTATCTTACAGTAAGTTAAAAATAATTATTTTTGTTTTTTAACATTTTTTTAACTATATTTACTTCAACTACTAACCGAGCCAAACAAGTATTATCAATTTAATTCATGGGATTCTTCCGTGTATTTTTTCAGTTAGTTTTTAATTATTTTGTGGTTATCGAAGACTACAAAAAATGAGTTGAGGAATATTTATATACTTACACTTCCCCACTTAAATCAAAGTATAAAGTGTTCTTTAGAATAGTTTAAATTACCAATTCTAAAAAATAATACTATGTTGAAGAACTTAATTTTTGCGAGTAATTCTTTAATAATTCAAATTATTGAGGATAGTGAATCCAACCTTTTATTTAATTCTGTTGAATATGTTTTTCTATTTATTTGTATAATTACAGCATTACTTATTCTGATGTTAATTCCGGCAATATTGTGTTATTATATGATTGATAACTTTTTTAATATTTATAAGCATAAAAAAGAAATAGACACCAGCGTTTGTAATGGTGATAATATCCACTATTCAGAATATACAAAATGTACTTGTGATAAATACCTTAAATCTTGTTCTAATTTTGTGAAAAATTTTACTGGATTAGCTGCTTGGAATATTTTTTCATTGGCCTATATTATCACAGGCTTTGATAGCTTTAAAACAGGATTAATAGAATATTTTCGCTTTCCGTTTAATGTATTCAGTTCATTAAATACAAATGCAATTTCAAATTCAATAAGCGGTTTTAGTTCAAATTGGTCCTCTATGTTTACTATTATTGTTTTAACATTTATTTTTACATTGATAGGAAAATATATTGGAAATACAATGGGTAAAGAAAGAATGAAACAAAGAGGGTTAGCTTAACTATAGTTTTAGAGAAATCCCAACTCTTTTTGCAACTTTTTAGTAAGTCCATTTACTACTAAATTATACGAATGATCTATCAATTCTTCAATTAGTTTATTAGATAAATTACCTTCAATAATTATTGTATTCCAATGCTTTTTACTCATATGAAAACCTTCAATAACATCAGAATATTGAGCACGTAGTTCAATGGCTTTTTCCGGATCACATTTTAAATTTACCGTTGAAGGATGGTGTTCCAATCC
>CBDUKG010000166.1:0-1618 GCA_965367745.1 uncultured Flavobacteriaceae bacterium
TTTAGAAAAGAGTAGTGAGTTCATAAATAATTTTAATTATTTTTGGCAACTGTTATTTGGTGATACAATTATTGAGCCATACATTTACAAACATTAAAAATTGTGGTTGAATGCTTAAAAGCTAAATTAAAAAAACTTACGCTATCAGCCCAATTTAAATAGTATTTTTACAAAAAATATTAATTATCAAAACGAACATAAACAAAATATATATTTTATTTTTATTGATAAGTGCAGTTTGCCTTTTCAATACAACTGTTTATTCTCAAGAAATTAAACAGACTTCTAATGATACAATTGCTGTAATTAAAAAAAATACTTTAAAAAGTCTGCAATTAAACGACACTTTAAATAACAAACAAATTGATTCTATAAAAATAAAACCTAAGGATTCTATAAAAAAACCAAAAGAATTACTTGAAAGTATTATAGAACACAGCGCAGATAGTTTAATAAGACAAGATATTTTAAATAATAAAATTATTTTATATGACAATGCACATATTATCTATAAGGATATTGATTTAAAAGCGGGTTATATTGAAATTGATAACAATAAAAGTTCAGTACTTGCAAGAGGAATTAAAGATAGTGTAGGAGTTTATTCTCAGCTTCCAGTTTTTAAACAAGGTGATCAAGAATCTACGCAAGATACTATTATCTTTAATTTTAAAAGTGAAAAAGCAAAAATCTGGAATTTAAAAACCGAACAACAAGGTATTATTATTTTAGGTGAAGTTAGTAAAAAACATAACGATTCGGTCATATTTATTGAAAATATAAGACTCACAACTTCCGATAAAGAAAACCCAGATTACTACATTAGAATTCCAAAAGCAAAATTTATTAAAGATAAAAAATTAGTTGCAGGAACCAGTCAATTAGTTTTAGCCGATGTACCAACTCCAATTGTGATGCCTTTTGCATATATTCCATTAACAAAAGGAAGAACTTCAGGTTTTTTAATGCCAACTTGGGGAGAAAATAACCAACAAGGTTATTTTTTACAAAATGGTGGTTACTACTTTGTTATTAATGATAATTTTGATTTAGCCGTTTTGGGTGATATTTATACCAACGGAAGTTGGGGATTACGAGCAGAATCAGGATATGCAAAACGATATAAATTTTCAGGAAACTTTAATTTTAGATATGAAAATTTAACAAATAGTTTAAAAGGATTTGACGATTATTCCAAAACTACGAATTACAATATAAGATGGAGCCATTCACAAGATGCAAAAGCGAGTCCGAACTCTAGGTTTTCAGCTTCTGTGAATTTGGGAAGTAGCAAATATTACAAACAATCTAATAATGAATACAATACAAACGCCTTTTTAAATAATAATCTAAGCTCATCTGTTTCATTTTATAAAAAGTTTGTTGGTACTCCGTTTAATATGTCATTGTCTGTAACACATTCTCAAAATACAAATACAGAAGAAATTACTATGACATTGCCTTCTTTACAATTAAATATGGATAGAATTTATCCGTTTACGGGTAAAAATGGGGCGAAAAATAATGCAATTCAAAAAACAGGTTTAACCTATTCCTTAAAAGGTGATAATAGAGTGAGCACTACAGATGAATTTTTCTTTAAAAAACAAATGTTTGA